>NZ_JBWKZH010000002.1:0-225125 GCF_059424305.1 Hydrogenophaga sp. GW456-12-10-14-TSB4
CGGTGGGGGTGGGGAGGGCGCTTCCGCGACGATGGTGTTGCGCGCCGGCTCGACCGACAGTGCGCGCGGGCCCTTGCCGCCCACGTGGATGTCGTCGAACATCACCTTCAAGCCTTCGCTGGGCTTGGCCGGGCCGCTGTAGTCGCGCAGGTGGAAGAAGACGTCGGCGGGGATCTGCGGGCAGCGGATGAAGCCGAAGGCCTTCTCGCTGTCCCAGCGCACCACGGTTCCCTGTTTTTTCATGATGGCCTGTACAAAGGTCTGGGGTTGAAAGTCCGCCCGGTTGCCATGGTATCCCAAATGGCGCAAAATGCGCCATCCAGGAGATTTTGTCATGTCGTCTTCCAGTAGCAGCGCATTTTCCTCGGTCAAGTTGCCCGCCGGCCTGGTCCGGCAGGCGCGTGAGGCCGCGCAGCCTCAGCGCCGCTCGGTCGCCGGCCAGATCGAGTACTGGGCCACGCTGGGCCGCATCGCCGAAGAAACGGGGCTGACCGTGCAGGAAGCGCGTGAAGCCATTGCCCGGTACGACGCCGCCGCCCGCCACGCCGAGGCGGCGGCCGATCCGGTCGACGCGATCGAGGCCCGTTTCCTGGCCGCCGAATCCAGCGGCCGCCTGGCGCAGGCGGTGCGCCAGACCGTGCTCGACAACCGCAGCAAGGCACCGGCGGCCCGCCGCGCCGCGTGACGCAACCGGTCTTCTACCTGCTGGCCGGCCCCAACGGCGCTGGCAAGTCCACGCTGTACCGGGCCGCGCTGGCCACGGGCCTGATCCCGCCCGAGGCCGAGTTCGTCAACGCCGACCTGCACGAGGCTGCGCACCTGCAGCACATCGCCCACCCGGTGAAGCGCTCGCAGATGGCGCGGCAATGGGCGGACCAGCAGCGCGCGGCCTGCCTGGCCGCCGGCGAGTCCTTCGTGAGCGAAACCGTGTTCTCGCACCCGTCCAAGCTCGACCTGCTGGCGGCGGCCCGACAGGCCGGTTTCGCGGTCGTGCTGCTGGTGGTCTGTGTGGACGAACCCCGCCAACTGCTCGCGCGCGTGCGGCAGCGCGAGCACGAGGGTGGCCACAGCGTGCCGCCCGAGCGCATCCTCGCGCGTTACCCCCGCACGCTGGCCAACCTCGCCAAGGCCATTCCGCTCGCCGACCTGGCCTTGCTGTACGACACCTCGGGCCCGCGCAACCGCGTGGTGCAGCCGCCGCGCCTGGTGGCGCGCTGCCGTGCCGGGCGCGTGCTGTGGAAGAACCCGGTGCGCTGGCCGGCCTGGGCCGGGCACCTGCTCGCCGATGTGCCTGAAGGCCCACCGGCCGCTGCGCATTGATTACAGTGCGGCATGTCCGACGAATCGCAGATCGAAATCCCCCCGTCCTTCCTGGCGCTGTACGTGGCGCCCGGCCGCCAGAAACCGAGCCTGCCGCGCGACGAACTGGCCGCGCGCTACGAGCTGTGCGAGGACATGGCGCAGATGCTCACCGAGACCGCGCGCAACATGGAGTTCGGTCTGGGCATCACCGAGGCCGACGTGCTGGCGCGCTGCCTGCAGGGCTTGCAGGTGGAGCCGGCGGTGGTGAGCGAGGCCGAGTCGGTGTGGGTGGTGCGCCGCCTGGCCGAACTGCTGGACTGGAAGGCGCCCGAGGGCGGCGCGCCGCAGGCCTGACGATTCAGGCGATGTCGAAGGCGTGGAAGCCGAAGCGGCCCAGGCGGCGGTCGGCGAAATAGTGCTCCAGGGTTTCCTTGACGGTGCGAAAGGCAATCTCGTCCCAGGGAATCTGGTCTTCGGTGAACAGCCGCGCCTCGATGGTCTCGTGGCCCGGGTCGAAGCGGTCGCTCAGCAGGCGGGCGCGGTAGTAGATGTGCACCTGGCCCACGCGCGCCACGTTCATCAGCGTGAAGATCTCGCCCAGCTCGAACTGGGCGCCGGCTTCTTCGGTGGTCTCTCGGGCCGCGCCTTCGGCTGTGGTTTCGTTCAGCTCCATGAAGCCGGCGGGCAGCGTCCATTTGCCCCAGCGCGGTTCGATGTTGCGCTTGCAGAGCAGCACGTATTCGCCCGCCTCGCCCCACACCGGCACGGTGCCGACGACGTTGAGCGGGTTCTCGTAGTGCACCGTGTGGCAGGACGGGCAGACGGCACGGATCTTGGTGTCGCCGTCGTCGGGCAGGCGCATGTCGACGGCGGTGCCGCAGTTGCGGCAGTGTTTGGGAGGTGTGCGCAGCATCGAAGCAGTTTAGCGGGGCGTGGGTGGACAAAAAAATACCGGGCCAGAGCCCGGTACCTTTTGCTCAGCGGGAGAACCCTCAGGCCTTCTTGCCGTGCTTGGCGATCAGGGCCTTGGCGGTTTCGAGCAGCTTCTTGCCGTCGAAGCCGCGCTTGTCCATGTCCTGCACCCATTCCACTTCCACCAGGCGCGCCTTGCGCTTGAACTCCTGCGCTTCGGCCGAGGGGATGGTGTAGATGGTGTTGCCTTGCTTGACGGCGGCTTCGCGGCCCGGCCCGTCGCCGGCCTGCTGCACCTTGCCCAGCCAGCCCGAGGTTTCCATGCCCGAGTTCTTGTCGATGATGGCCTTGAGGTCGGGCGGCAGCGAGGCGTACTTGTTGCGGTTCATGCCCATCACGAAGGTGGTGGTGTAGAGCGCGCCGCCGGCGGGGTCGAATTCGCTGTGGAACTTGGTGAGCTCGTGCACCTTGACCGAGGGCACCACTTCCCAGGGGATCACGCAGCCGTCGATCACACCCTTGGACAGGGCGTCGGGAATCTGCGGCAGGGGCATGCCCACGGGGATGGCACCGAGGTAGCCCAGCATCTTGGTGATCTGGCGGGTCGGGCCGCGCACCTTGGAGCCGCGCAAGTCTTCTGCGGTCTTGATCTGCTTGCTGCGCATGTGGAACATGCCGGGGCCGTGCACCTGCAGGGCGATGGGCTGCACTTCCTTGTACTCATCGGGAGCCATCGTGGTGATGTATTCCCAGAAGGCCTTGGACGTGGCTTCGGCGTTGTTCATCATGAACGGCAGCTCGAACACTTCGGTGCGCGGGAAGCGGCCCGGGGTGTTGCCCGGCAGGGTCCAGACGATGTCCACCACGCCGTCGCGGGCCTGGTCGAACAGCTGCACGGGCGTGCCGCCCAGCTGCATGGCGGGATAACCTTCAAACTTGATCCGGCCGCCGGATTCCTTTTCAACCTTGTCCATCCATGCCTTGTGCATGTTGATGTACACGTTGGACTGCGGCGCCATGAACGTGTGGAACTTGAGCGTGACGCTTTGTTGGGCGAAGCCTGTGAGCGCGGGTGCGCCGAGGGCCACGGCCGCACCGGACTGAAGCAGGGTTCTGCGTTGAATCATGTTGAAAGTCTCCTGGGGTCAAAGAAAAACGGGAAAAGCATATGTCAGGCCAGGTCGTTTCCGTGAGAGGTCTTACCCTCGGGTGCGACCTCCGTCACGTTCTCGTTCAGGCCACGCGCACCGAAATGGGGGTGAGGCCGTCCACACCGCCGTGCAGGGTGTCGCCCTTCACCACCGCCGCCACGCCTTCGGGCGTGCCGGTGTAGATCAGGTCGCCGGGTTGCAGTTCCCAGGCGGCCGACAGGTGTTCGATGGTCTCGGCCACGTTCCAGATCAGCTTGGCCACGGTGCTGCGCTGGCGGTCGGCGCCGTTGACCTGCAGCCAGATCGGCGCCTCGTTCACCTGGCCGGCCTGCGCAGCCGGGGTGATGGGGCCGATGGGCGCGGACTGGTCGTAGGCCTTGCCGATGCACCAGGGGCGGCCCTGCTTCTTCATGTCGTTCTGCAGGTCGCGGCGCGTCATGTCCAGGCCCACGGCATAGCCGTAGATGTGCTTCGCGGCGTCGGCGGCCTTGATGTTCCTGCCACCCACACCGATGGCCACCACGAGTTCGATTTCGTGGTGCAGGTTGCCGGTGAGGCTGGGGTAGGGCATGTCCGCGGTCTGGCCTGCGTCGGCGACCACGATGGCATCGGCCGGCTTGAGGAAGAAGAAGGGCGGTTCACGGCCGGTGAAACCCATCTCCTTGGCGTGTTCCTCGTAGTTGCGGCCCACGCAGTAGATGCGGTGCACAGGGAAGCGCTCGGCGCGCCCCACCACGGGCACGCTCACGGTGGCCGGGGGGGCGAAGAGGTAAGTGGTGTCTGGCATGGCGGATGAAGGGTTTGACATCGAAGATCGCCAGTGTGCCACGGGCGCTTTCAGTGCTGGGACGCGGGCAGCCGGACCTCCATGCCGTCCAGCGCCGGCGTGAGCTTGACCTGGCAACTCAGGCGGCTGTCGGCCGTCACCGGGCTGGACGCGAAGTCCAGCATGTCGATCTCGTCGGGCACCGGCGCGCTCAGCATCGCGGCCCAGGGCGCGCCGATCATCACGTGGCAGGTGGCGCAGGTGAGGCTGCCGCCGCAGTCGGCCTCAATGCCCTGGAGGTTGGCGTCCACGGCGGCCTTCATCAGGCTCTGGCCGGATTCGGCCTGGAGAACCTGCGTTGAACCGTCGGGGCGGATGAACCGGATCGAGATCATGGGCGGGCTCAGGTGCGGGCGAAGTACTCGCGCCGCTCGAAATCCGTCTTGTCTTCGGCTTGCGCGTGGCGGTCGATCTCGCTTTGCTTGATGCGGCAGAAGTAGCGCACGAAGTCCTCGCCCAGGGCCGCGCACAGCGCGCTGTCGGCGCGCAGCGCGTCCAGGCCTTCGCCGAGCGACGAGGGCAGCTTCTGGTTGTCGGCGGCGTAGGGCGATTCGCTCGCGGGCGGCGGCAGCGCGGTACGGGCCAGGCCGTCGAGCCCGGCGTGGATCTGCGCGGCCATGTACAGGTAGGGGTTGGCGGCGGGCTCGCCCACGCGGTTCTCGATGCGGGTGGCGTTGTCGCCGGCCGCACCCACCACGCGCAGCATGGCGCCCCGGTTGTCCTGCCCCCACAGCGCGGCCTGCGGTGCCAGTGCGTTGGGCCGGAAGCGGGCGAAGCCGTTGATGGTGGGGGTGCACAGCACCGTCATGCCGCGCGCGTGCGACAGCAGGCCGGCCAGCCAGTGCGCGCCCGCCTCGGACAGCGTGTGCGTGGCGTCGGTGCGGCCGGTGCCGGGCGCGGGGGTGTCGCGCACGCAGGCGTTGCGGCCGGTCTTCAGGTCCACCAGCGACTGGTGCAGGTGCCAGCCGCTGGACATGATGTTGGGGAACGGCGGGCGGCACATGAAGGTGGCGTGGTAACCCGCGCGGCGCAGCGCCTGGCGCACGCCGTTGCGGAACTGCACCATCTGGTCGGCGGCGGTCAGTGCGTCGGTGGCGTCGAACACCGCTTCCACCTGGCTCGGGCCGAGTTCGATTTCCAGCGACTGCAGCGGCAGGCCCAGGGCCTGCGCGGTGCGCTGCACGATGCGCAGCGGCTCATCGCTCATGTCGCCCATGGCTTCGGCCTGCAGGTTGTAGCCGGGGTGGATCATCTCCACCGCCGGGGGCAGGCCGGGCCAGGCCGCGAGCTCGGGGTCGAGCTGAGGGCGGGTGTCGGTGATGCGGTAAATGTGGAACTCCACCTCCAGCCCGGTCTTGAGACCGTAACCGGCCTGGCCCAGTTTCGCCAGCGCGGTCTGCAGCATGCCGCGCGCGTCCAGCGGCACCGGCGTGCCGTCGGCGAACCAGGGCTGGCAGCGCAGCCAGCCGGTGCGCTCCAGCCAGGGCAGCACGGTGAAGCTCTGCGGATCGGGCACGAGCATCAGGTTGGCCGCGCCGGCGAAGCCGGGCGGGCTGTCCGCGCCGCCGGGCTCGAACACCTTCCAGGCCGTGCGGTCGGCGGTGTCCTTGAGCATCAGCGTGCCCACCATGCCCACGCCGTCGTTCAGCGCGCGCAGCGCCGCCTTGGCGGTGAGGGTCTTGCCGCGCAGCATGCCGTGGGCGTCGCACCAGCCAAAGCGCACCAGCTCGATGCCGCTGGCTTCAATGAGTTGGGCCACGCGCCGGCATTCGGCGTCGCGCTCGGGGGATTCGAGGCCGCAGCGTTGGGCGAACGACGTCATTTGGCGCCCGCCGTTTCCGCGGCGGAGGCCTTTGCGTGCCAGGGGGCGCCTTCGCGCTTGTCGCGCACCGCGTCCTGCCACCAGGTTTCCCAGCCCTGGGCGGGGGCGATGCCGTCCACCGTGTCGGGGCCGGAGATCGCACCGTGCTGGGCCGGGTCGGCCACGCCCGGGGCCGTGCCGCCCTGTTCCACGGCGTCGATGGCCTGCAGCAACATGCGGCGGTTGGCCATCACCACCTTGTCGGTGGTGCCCAGGTGTTCGCGCGTGCGGTCCTGGATCGGGCCCATGCTCTCGCAGGCCCACTGGTCGTGCACGTTGATGTCGTCTTCACCCATGCCGAGGTAGGTGCGGGTCTGCTGCTCTTCGGCGTTGAAGCCCCAGTTGTTGTGGCGGCCCGACTTCGGGATGTAGTCGGGCAGGGTCACGGCCTGCAGGCGCGGCGTGCGCATGGCGTCCTTGTCCACCGGGCCGGTGAAGCTGGTGAAGAAGGCGTACCAGTAGTTGTGGGTGTCGTCCACCGGCACGTGCATCTGCGTGATGGTCATGGTCTCCGACAGCGGGATCACGAAGGTCTGCGGGAACACGCTGTTGGTCACGCGCACGTGGGTCAGCTCGTCGGTCATGGGGCGCAGCGCGGTGAGCTGCAGGCCGTAGGGCTTGGACTCGAAGCTGATCAGGGGCTGGTCGAACTCGCGCATCACGCGCGTCATGGGCCAGCGCTCGCCGCCCACGTCACCGGCGCTGGCGCCGCGAAACTGCTTGCCGTAGCTGTCTTCGAGCGAGCCGTCGTTGAAAAAGCGGTGCAGGTAGGAGGCGTGCGCCGGATCGATGCCCACTTCCAGCGACTGCAGCCAGTTGCAATGCCACAGGCCCTTGAACGCGAAGGTGTGGCTTTCGGGTGCGGTGAAGCAGTCGAGCTCGGGGAAGGGCGGGGGCGTCTGGTCTTCGGGGCCGAACCAGCCGAACAGCACGCCGCTGCGTTGCACCAGCGGGTAGCTGCGCTGCTTGATGCGCGAGCACATCTTGCTGCCAGCGGGCTCGGCCGGGGTTTCGATGCACTGGCCGGTGGTGTCGAACTTCCAGCCGTGGAACGGGCAGCGCAGGCCGTCGCCCTCGTTGCGGCCGAAGGCGAGGTCGGCGCCGCGGTGCGGGCAATCGCGGTCCAGCAGGCCGAACTCACCCTGGGCGTTGCGGAACAGCACGAAGTTCTGCCCCAGCACGCGCACGGCCTTCACCGGGCGCACCGCCATCTGCGGGGCCAGCGCGGGGTCGAATTCGTCCATCAGCGCCACCGGTTGCCAGTAGCGGCGCAGCAGCTCGCCGCCGGGCGTGCCGGGTCCGACCTGGGTCATGCGTTGATTGAGTTCGGCTTTCATGGGGGGAGATCTCCAGCAATTAAACGGGGTGGGGTATCGAAATGGTATACCGTTTTTTAAATTCGGTGTACATTTTGTGCCATGAGCCTGCAAGAAACCGTTTTGATGCAATTGCGCGACCTGATCCTGAGCGGTCAGTTTGAACCTGGTCATCGCCTGGCCGAGCAGCAGCTGGCCGAGCGCCTGGGGGCCTCGCGCACGCCGGTGCGGGCCGCGCTGGTCACGCTGGAGCAAGAGGGCCTGGTGCAGGCCAACGAGACCGGCAAGTACCTGGTGCGCCAGTTCACCGCGCAGGAGGTGATCGACGCCATTGCGGTGCGCGGCCACCTCGAAGGCATGGCCGCGCGGCTGGTGGCCGAGCACGGCGTGTCGCGCCAGTTGCAGGGCCAGCTGCAGACCGTGCTCGACGAGGGCGATCGCCTGCTGGCGGACAACCCGCTCACCATCGAAAGCTATGCGGCCTATGCGCTGATGAACGACCGCTTCCACGCCCTGATCCTGGATGCCTGCGGCAACCGGGCCTTGCAGCGCTCGGTGGAGCTCAACGACAAGCTGCCGTTCGCACCGGCGTCGGCCATGCTGCCCATGCAGGGCACGGTGACCATGGACCGCGACTGGATGCTGTACGCCCACCGCCAGCACCACATGCTGTTCGACGCCCTGCGGCGGGGCGAAGGCGCGCGGGCCCAGGCGCTGGCGGTGGAGCACACGGAGGTGGCGCAGATGAACATGCGCCTGGCGCTGGAGCGGCGCGCCGAGTCGGAGCAGGTGCTGCCCGGTATCCGGCTGGTGGTGGGCTGAGGCCCATCACAAGCGCGGCGGGTCTGCAGGGTCCGCCGCAACGACCTTTCGGGCCTGGGGAATTGCACGTCCTTCGGGGAAACGATGCGGGTGGCTGCGCAAAATGGGCCATCGTTCATTCCGTTTCCCCATGCCCATGACCCGCCTTTTTGAACCCACCACCGCTGGCGAACTCTCGCTGTCCAACCGCATTGCCATGGCGCCGCTCACGCGCAACCGCGCGCCGAACGCCGTGCCCACGCCCCTCATGGTCACTTACTACCAGCAGCGCGCCACCGCTGGCCTGCTGGTCACGGAGGGCACGGCGATCAGCCACCAGGGGCAGGGCTATGCCGACGTGCCGGGCCTGTACGCGCCCGAGCAGGTCGAGGCCTGGAAGCCCGTGACGGCGGCCGTGCACGCCGCCGGCGGCAAGATCGTCACCCAGCTCTGGCATGTGGGCCGCGTGTCGCACACCGACCTGCAGCCCGGCGGCGCTGCACCCGTGGCCCCTTCGGCCATCGCCGCCAAGACCAAGACGGTGCTGATCAAGGACGGCGTGCCCACCTTCGTGGAAACCTCGGTGCCGCGCGCGCTCGACGCGGCCGAACTGCCCGGCATCGTCGAGGACTACCGCAAGGCGGCGCTGGCCGCCATCGAGGCCGGCTTCGACGGGGTGGAGATCCACGCCGCGAACGGCTACCTGCTCGACCAGTTCCTCAAGACCGGCAGCAACCAACGCACCGACGCCTATGGCGGCGGGATCGAGAACCGGGCGCGCTTTCTGCTCGAGGTGGTGGGGGCCATCGCGGGCGCCATCGGGGCTGGCCGCACCGGCATCCGCCTTTCGCCCGTGACGCCGGCCAACGACGTGGTCGATGCCGATCCACAACCCTTGTTCGAGCACGTGCTGCGCGGGCTCGCGGCCTTCAACCTGGCCTATGTGCACGTCATCGAAGGTGCGACGGGCGGGCCGCGCGACCTGCCGGATCGTCCCTTCGACTACGCAGCCCTGCGCGAAGCCTATCGCGCGGCCGGCGGTCGCGCGGCCTGGATGGTCAACAACGGCTACGACCTCTCGCTGGCGCAGAAGGCCCTGGACGACGGCGCCGACCTGGTGGCTTTCGGCCGAACCTACATCGCCAACCCTGACCTCGTCGCGCGGCTCAAGCAAGGCGGTCCGTTCAATGAGCCCGATCGTGCCACCTTCTATGGCGGTGGCGCGAAGGGCTATACCGACTACCCGGCGCTGGCGGCCTGAGCGCCGCGCCGAGCGCCTCAGCGCAGGAGCGGATCGGTCGCGACCTGTTGCCGGAACTGCTCGGACAACTGGGTGGCGGCCCGCCGGGCGGAGAGGCTGAGGTCGTGTTTGAACTCGTCGAACTCTGCCGCGCCTTGACTCTGCGTGCGGATGGTCGTGATGGGGGTGCCACTGGCGTCGCTGACCTGGCTGGTCATCTCGATGCCGAATTTCGTCGGCGGCCAGGTGAAGGGTGACGGCGAATCGCTGGTGGTGGTGATGCGAGGAGAGAACACATGGTTCACGCCGTGTGTGCGGAAGGCTTCCTGGTCATTGGCCGAGGTGACCGCGATGACCTCGCTGTAGACCGCTCGCAGGGCGTCGCGGATCGCCTTTTCCAGATCCCGGTAGGGCTTGTAATTGACCTTGTCGCCACCACCGCCGGGCGTGGTGACCTCCAGGTTGCGGTCGGCGTCGGTCATGACGTAGGCGGCTTTCTTGGGGTTCAGCTTCGCGTCGACACGCTGCGGTGTCTCCAGTGGAGCGAGCGTGATGGGGTGTGCGCATGCGCCCAGCAGGGCCAGCAGAAGGGCGGCGGCGGGAATCCGCCAGAAGGATGAAATGCTCATGGAATCGTCGCTCAGGGTTTGATGGCGTTGATGAAGGCGGTGTCTGTGTAGATGTTTTGCAGCAGCGTGCGCACGAGGATGGGGTACTCGTTCATGCCCTTCGGGATCGCGACGGCGCCGGCAAAACTCGACTCGAATTGCGTGTTGGCGGTGTAGGTCTTCTCCAGCACGGTCGCTCCGCGTTTGCTGACCTTCAGCGCAACCACCAGGATGCCCGTACCTGTGCTGAAGCCGGAGACGTCGATGTCGTTCTTCAGCAGAACCGCGTCGATGCGTGTCTGCGCGGCCGGGTCCAGCACGCGCAGTTCGTTCAGGTCGGAGCGCATCGCGCTTTCTAGGTACTCCGCGAAGTTGCCTTGCGGTGTCGCCAGGCTCGCCCCTCGCAGGGTGATCTTGTTGACGGGCGCCTGCGGATCGCGCGGCTGAAAGGCTCCTACAGCGACTTTGTCCAGTTTGCCGGCCTTGAGCCGGTCGAGGCTGGGGTAGTCGGGGCTGTAGGTGGGGGCGACGAGCGAGGCGCAGCCTGTCGTTAACACGGCAATGCAGGCCAGCATGGCCCAGCTTCTTTTCATTTCCTTGTCTCCTCTTGATCAGTGCGGATGCACCGCTGCGAACTATATCCACACTGGTTCTGGTGCTATCGTGGTGTGAGCGGTTTATCCTCGGGGCCCATGAAGCTCTACAACTACTTCCGCTCCTCGGCCTCGTTCCGCGTGCGCATCGCGCTCGCGCTCAAGGGCATCTCTTACGACTACGTGCCCGTGCACATCGCGCGCGGCGACCACAAACTGCCGGCCTTCACCGACAAGGCGGTCGAAGGCCTGGTGCCCCTGCTGGAGCTGGACGACGGCACGCGCCTCACCCAGTCGATGGCGATCATCGAGTACCTGGACGAGGTGCAGCCCGCACCCGCGCTGCTGCCGGCCGACGCGCTGGGCCGCGCGCGCGTGCGCGCCCTGTCGCAGATCGTGGCCTGCGAGATCCACCCCATCAACAACCTGCGGGTGCTCAAGTACCTGACCAAGGAATTGAAGGTGGAAGAAGAGCCCAAGAACGTGTGGTACCGCCACTGGGTGCGCAGCGGCCTGGAGTCCTTCGAGCGCCAGCTGGCGCTGCAGCCCAAGTCCACCTACTGCGCCGGTGAAACGCCCACCATGGCCGATTGCTGCCTGGTGCCCCAGATCTTCAACGGCCAGCGGTTCAACACCGACTTCAGCGGCCTGCCGCGCACCATGGCGGCCTTCGAGGCCTGCATGGCCTTGCCTGCGTTCCAGCAGGCGCAGCCTTCGGCCTGCCCCGACGCCGAGGCCTGATGCCCCGATCCCCGGACAGCCTCGTTCCCGACTGGCCCGCGCCGCCGGGTGTGCGGGCCCTGTTCACCACGCGGGACGGTGGGGTGTCGATCGCGCCTTTCGACAGCTTCAACCTGGGCGATCACGTGCGGGACGAGCCGCATGCCGTGGCGGAGAACCGCGCCCGTCTGGCCGCACTGACCGCGCCCGCGCGCCCGGTGTTCCTGCAGCAGGTGCACGGCACCGGCGTGGTGCATCTGGACCACGCGACGCCGCACGGCACCCAGGCCGACGGTTGCGTGGCGCACGGACCCGGTCAGGTCGCCACCATCATGGTGGCCGATTGCCTGCCGGTGCTGTTCGCCCATGCCTCGGGCCGGGCCGTGGCCGCCGCGCACGCGGGCTGGCGCGGGCTGGCCGGCGGCGTGCTCGAAACCACGTTGCGTGCCTTGCGCGAGACGGCGGGCGAGGGCGAGGTGATCGCCTGGCTTGGCCCCTGCATCGGGCCGTCCGCTTTTGAAGTGGGGGCCGAAGTGCGCGAGGCGTTCCTGGCTGTCGATGCCGACGCCGCCTCGCATTTCCGGTTTCATGGGCAAGACGGCAAATATTGGGCGAACCTGCCCGCGCTGGCGCGGCGCCGGCTTCAGGGCGCGGGTGTTGTGCAGTTGCACGGCAACGACGGCAGCGACGCCTGGTGCACCGTCACGCAGGCTTCACGGTTCTTTTCGCATCGGCGCGACGCCGTCCGCCTCGGCAGCACCGGGCGCATGGCCGCCTGCATCTGGATCGACTGAGGGGGTGGCGGCTGCCGCGGCCTGCCGGGCTTCGAGCTCTGCAGCCTCGCGTGCCTTGATCGCTTTGCGCCTTTGCGGTGTGAGCATCAGGTAAACCACCAGTGCGACCGGCAGCAAACCGTAAAGAAAAAAGGTCACAATGGCTCCCAGCACAGAGCCTGTGGTGTTGGTCGCTTCGGCCACCGACATCATGAGCACCACGTACATCCAACCGATCACCACCAGATACACAACATTCCTTGCAGCCCGGACCACCCGTGTCAGCCTGCTGGATGCTGATACGAAAAACCTGGGGAAGATCCGGAATCTCTCCCCCGAGGGCTGCCCATGATAAGTCGCAGGCAACACCCTAGGAGACCAGCATGACATCGGGCAAGACCCCCTCTTCAGACTGGCTGGAAACCGCGCAACAGTTCCAGCAGAACCTCGTTCAACAGTGGACGCAGATGGCCCAGGCCTTTCCCGGGGCTTCCGCCCCACCATCTGCCGCCAGCGACCCTTTTGCCGCGTTCAAGGCGTTCATGCCGAAAGCGGGCGCCGCGAACCCCTTCGGCATGGCCATGCCCACCGGCACCGCCGCCTTCCCCGGCATGCCCGCCGTGGGCGACATCTTCAGCCAGGCCAGCCAGGGCCAGGCGGTCAGCTTCGACCCGGCCCAGCTGCTGGAAATCCAGAACACCTACCTCAAGGAACTGGCCGGCCTGTGGAACCAGGGGCCGAACGTGAAGCCCGCGGGCGATCGGCGCTTTGCGTCCGACGCCTGGGCCAGCAACCCCATGGCCGCCTTCGCGGCCGCCGCCTACCTGCTCAACGCCCGCACACTCATGGCCATGGCCGAGGCGGTGCAGGGCGATGCCAAGGCGCGAACGCGCGTTCGTTTTGCCGTGCAGCAGTGGATCGACGCCAGCGCACCGAGCAACTTCCTGGCGTTCAACGCCGAAGCGCAGAAGAAGGCGATCGAGACGCAGGGCGAGAGCATCGCCAAGGGCGTGGCCAACCTGCTGCACGACATGAAGCAGGGCCATGTGTCCATGACGGACGAGAGCGTGTTCGAGGTCGGCAAGAACGTTGCCACCACCGAAGGCGCCGTGGTGTTCGAGAACGAGCTGTTCCAGCTCATCGAATACAAGCCCCTGACCGCCAAGGTGTACGAGCGGCCCTTCCTGCTGGTGCCGCCCTGCATCAACAAGTTCTACATCCTCGACCTGCAGCCCGAGAACTCGCTGATCCGCTACTGCGTGGAGCAGGGTCACCGCACCTTCGTGGTGAGCTGGCGCAACCCCGACGAGTCTCTGTCGCACAAGACCTGGGACGAGTACATCGAGGACGCGGTCATCAAGGCCATCGCGGTCACGCAGGACGTCACCGGCGCCGAGACCATCAACGCCCTGGGTTTCTGCGTGGGCGGCACCATGCTGGGCACCGCGCTGGCCGTGCTGGCCGCGCGGGGCGAGGAGCCGGTGAACAGCGTCACGCTGCTGACCACGCTGCTCGACTTCAGCGACACCGGCATCCTGGACGTGTTCATCGACGAGAACTTCGTCAAGTTCCGCGAGATGCAGTTCGCCGACGGCGGCCTCATGCCCGGTCGCGACCTGGCCACCACTTTCAGCTTCCTGCGCCCGAACGACCTGGTGTGGAACTACGTGGTGGGCAACTACCTCAAGGGCGAGACCCCGCCGCCGTTCGACCTGCTGTACTGGAACTCGGACAGCACCAACCTGCCGGGACCGTACTACGCCTGGTACCTGCGCCAGATGTACCTGGAGAACAACCTGATCAAGCCGGGCAAGACCACGGTGTGTGGCGAGAAGATCGACTTCCGCCAGGTCAAGCTGCCGGTGTACATCTATGGATCGCGCGAAGACCACATCGTGCCCATCGGCGGCGCCTACGGCAGCACGCAGATCTTCCCGGGCAAGAAGCGCTTCGTGATGGGGGCCTCGGGCCACATCGCCGGCGTGATCAACCCCGCCTCGAAGAACAAGCGCAGCCACTGGATCGGCCCGGCGGGCAAGTTCCCGGCCGACGTGAAGGACTGGGTTGCCGGCGCCACCGAGCACCCCGGGAGCTGGTGGACCGACTGGTCCGCCTGGCTCAAGCCCCTGGCTGGCAAGCAAATTGCTGCGCCCAAGGCCTACGGAAAGGCCAAGCGTTACACCGCCATCGAACCCGCGCCCGGCCGCTATGTGAAAGCCAAGGCCTGACACCGTTTTTTTTCTGAACCTCCTGGAGACATTGCATGGAAGACATCGTCATCGTTTCAGCCGCCCGCACCGCTGTGGGCAAGTTCGGCGGCTCGCTCGCCAAGACGCCGGCCACCGAGCTGGGCAGCATCGTCATCAAGGCCTTGCTGGAACGCACCGGCCTGCCGGCCGACGCCATCGGTGAGGTGATCATGGGCCAGGTGCTGGCGGCCGGCGTGGGCCAGAACCCGGCGCGCCAGGCCATGATGAAGGCCGGCGTGGCGAAGGAAACGCCGGCACTGACCATCAACGCCGTCTGCGGCTCCGGTCTCAAGGCCGTGATGCTGGCGGCGCAGGCCGTGGCCTGGGGCGACAGCGAGATCGTGATCGCCGGCGGCCAGGAGAACATGAGCGCCTCGCCCCACGTGCTCAACGGCAGCCGCGACGGCCAGCGCATGGGCGACTGGAAGATGACCGACACCATGATCGTCGACGGCCTGTGGGACGTGTACAACCAGTACCACATGGGCATCACCGCCGAGAACGTGGCCAAGGAGCATGGCATCAGCCGCGACGCGCAGGACGCGCTCGCCCTGGCCAGCCAGCAGAAGGCCAGCGCCGCGCAGGACGCGGGCAAGTTCAAGGACGAGATCGTCGGCGTGAGCATTCCCCAGCGCAAGGGCGACCCCGTCGTCTTCGACGCCGACGAGTTCATCAACAAGAAGACCAACGCCGAAGCCCTGGCCGGCCTGCGCCCGGCCTTCGACAAGACCGGCACGGTGACGGCGGGCAACGCCTCGGGCATCAACGACGGCGCCGCTGCCGTGATGGTCATGAGCGCCAAGAAGGCGGCTGCGCTGGGCCTCAAGCCCCTGGCGCGCATCGCTGCGTTCGGCACCAGCGGCCTGGACCCCGCGACCATGGGCATGGGGCCGGTGCCGGCCTCGCGCAAAGCCCTGGCCCGCGCGGGCTGGAAAGCCGCCGACGTGGACCTGTTCGAGCTGAATGAGGCCTTCGCCGCGCAGGCTTGCGCCGTCAACAAGGCGCTCGACATCGACCCGGCGCGCGTGAACGTCAACGGCGGTGCGATCGCCATCGGCCACCCCATCGGTGCCTCCGGCTGCCGCATTCTCGTGACCTTGCTCAACGAGATGCAGCGCCGCGACGCCAAGAAGGGTCTTGCGGCCCTCTGCATCGGCGGCGGCATGGGGGTTTCCCTCGCGGTCGAACGCTGAATTCACGGTTAAATCTACAACGGGTGATCGGAGGGGAGGGCCTTCCGGTCATTCCATCGCCCAACGGCACAAGGAGCACAAGAGATGAGCAAGAAAGTCGCGTACGTCACAGGCGGCATGGGTGGCATCGGAACGGCCATCTGCCAACGCCTGCACAAAGAAGGATTCACGGTTATTGCGGGCTGCGGCCCCACGCGCGACTTCAAGAAGTGGCTGGACGAGCAGAAGGCTCAGGGCTACAGCTTCCACGCCTCGGTCGGCAATGTCGGCGACTGGGACTCCACCGTGGAAGCCTTCACCAAGACCAAGGCCGAACACGGCACGATCGACGTGCTGGTGAACAACGCGGGCATCACCCGCGACCGCATGTTCCTGAAGATGTCGCGCGACGACTGGGATGCGGTGATCGAAACCAACCTGAACTCCATGTTCAACGTGACCAAGCAGGTCGTGGCCGACATGGTGGAAAAAGGCTGGGGCCGCATCATCAACATCTCGTCGGTCAACGGTGAGAAGGGCCAGGCCGGCCAGACCAACTACTCCGCCGCCAAGGCCGGCATGCACGGCTTCTCGATGGCGCTGGCGCAGGAACTGGCGACCAAGGGCGTGACGGTCAACACCGTGAGCCCGGGCTACATCGGCACCGACATGGTCAAGGCCATCCGCCCCGACGTGCTGGACAAGATCGTCGCCACGGTGCCGGTCAAGCGCCTGGGCGAACCGAGCGAGATCGCCTCCATCATCGCCTGGCTGGCCAGCGAGGAGGGCGGTTACGCCACGGGTGCGGACTTCTCCGTCAACGGCGGCCTGCACATGGGCTGAGCGAGCGCCCCGCGTTCCAGGAAAAACCCGCTTCGGCGGGTTTTTTGTTGCAGGCATGGTTCCTGCGGAAGCGTGGTGTAAATTCGACCGCACCCCCACCCCCGTTTCTGCCCAAGGAGTTTCCGGCCGATGCCGCACAGCATTTCACTGATCAACACCATCGCTGCGGGCCTGGGTCTGGCACTGATCCTCGGTTTCCTGGCGGCCAAGGTGCGCCTGCCTGCGCTGGTGGGGTACCTGCTGGCGGGTGTGATCATCGGCCCTTTCACGCCCGGCTTCGTCGCCGACGCGGGCATCGCCGCGCAGCTCGCCGAGATCGGCGTGATGCTGCTGATGTTCGGCGTGGGCCTGCATTTCTCCCTGGACGACCTGCTCTCGGTGCGCAAGATCGCCTTGCCCGGTGCGGTGGTGCAGATGGCGGTGGCCACGCTGATGGGCGTCGGCATGGCCATGTGGTGGTGGGACTGGAGCTTCGGCTCGGCGCTGGTGTTCGGCATCTCGCTCTCGGTGGCCAGCACCGTGGTGCTGCTGCGGGCGCTGGAGAGCCTGGGCATCCTGGACTCGTTCACCGGCCGCATTGCGGTGGGCTGGCTGGTGGTGGAAGACCTGGCCATGGTGCTGGTGCTGGTGCTGCTGCCGCCGCTGGCCGGCTTTCTGGGCGGCACGGGGTCGGACAGCGACCTGGACTCGATCTGGCGCGCGCTCGGTTTCACCCTGCTGCAAGTGGGCGGTTTCGTGGCCCTGATGCTGGTGGTGGGGCGCCGCGTGTTTCCCTGGCTGCTCTGGCAGGTTGCCCGCACCGGTTCGCGCGAGCTGTTCACGCTGTGCGTGGTGGCGGCGGCGGTGAGCATCGCGTTCGCGTCGGCGGCGCTGTTCGGCGTGTCGTTTGCGCTCGGTGCCTTCTTTGCCGGCATGGTGTTGCGCGAATCCGAGTTCAGCCACCGCGCAGCCGAAGAGTCGCTGCCGCTGCGCGACGCTTTCGCGGTCCTGTTCTTCGTCTCGGTGGGCATGCTGTTCAACCCGGCCGTGCTGATCGAGCGCCCGTTACAGGTGCTGGGCGTGGTGCTGATCATCATCGTGGGCAAGTCGGTGGCCGCCGCTGCGCTGGTGGTGGCGATGCGCTACCCGCTCAACACCGCGCTCACCGTCTCCGCCAGCCTGGCGCAGATCGGCGAGTTCTCGTTCATCCTGGTGGGCCTGGGGGCCTCGCTGGGTCTGCTGCCGCCCGAGGGGCAAAGCCTGGTGCTGGCCGGTGCGCTCATCTCCATCGCCACCAACCCGCTCTGGTTCAAGGCCATCAACCCGCTGCAGGAATGGCTGCGCAAGAACTCCGAGTTCGCCCGCAAGCTGGAACAGCGCGACGACCCGCTGGCCGAGCTGCCCATGACCACGCACGAGAAATTCCTCTCTCGCCAGGTGGTGCTGGTGGGCTACGGTCGGGTGGGGCGGCGCATCGCCGCCGCGCTGGAAGAGCAGAACCTGCCCTATGTGGTGGCCGAAGAGAACCGCGACATCGTGGAACGGCTGCGCGAACGGGGCATTGCCGCCGTGTTCGGCGACGCGGCGGACCCGGCGGTGCTGATCCAGGCCCACATCGCGCGCGCCGGCATGCTGGTGATCGCCACGCCCGACACCCTCAACGTGCGGCAGATGATCGCGACCGCCCGCACGCTCAACCCGGACATCCAGACCGTGGTGCGCACGCACAGCGAGGAAGAAGCCAGCCTGCTCGAAAAAGAGGTCGCCGGCAAGGTGTTCCTCGGCGAGGAAGAGCTGGCGCAGTCGATGACGCGCTACGTGCTGGAGCACTCCCGCGTGGCCAACGCTGGGGCGCGCGCCGCCGCCTGAGCCTCGGGTCGGCGCCAGGGCCGCTCCTACACGCCTTCGCGCCGCCGTCCGACAGCGGCCGGTGAGGATGCCTTTCATGATGGGTTGCACTTCCAAAGGAGGCCCCTCATGGCAGCGATCCATTCCCCCGTTTTCGATGACATCGCCTTGGCACCCGCACCCGGGCACGCGGTGTCCTGGCCGGCGGTGTTTGCCGGCGCGGCCGGTGCGGCCGCGCTCTCGCTGATCCTGCTCATCCTGGGCACCGGGCTGGGCTTGGCATCGGTCTCGCCCTGGGTGCAGCAAGGCATCGGCGCCGCCACCTTCGGTGTGTCGACCATCCTCTGGATTTCCTTCACGCAACTGGTGGCCTCGGGCATGGGCGGTTATCTGGCGGGCCGGCTGCGCACACGCTGGGCCGGGACGCAGCCCGAAGAGGTCTACTTCCGCGACACCGCGCACGGGTTCCTGGCCTGGGCCGTTGCGACACTGGCCACGGCGGCCCTGCTCACCTCGGTGATCGGTGCGATCGTGGGCACCGGCGTGAACGCCGGTGCCACGGTGGCGGCCGGCGGCGCGAATGCCGCGGGCGCGGAAGTGGCACAGGTGGCCACCCGGGGCGACGGTGAGGTCGATGGGGAGGGCGGGCTGAACTACTTTGTCGGCACGCTGTTCCGCACCGACGCGGCGGCCGCGTCGTCGGCCGGCGCACCGGGGGTGCTGATGGTGAACCCGTCGCCCGCCGCGATCGCCGCTGACGCCTCGGCCATCTTCGCGACCGCGATGAAGAACGGCAGCTTGCCGGCCGAGGACGCCAGCTACCTTGGCCAGCAGGTGGCTTTGCGCACCGGGATCAGCGCGCAGGATGCGCAGAAGCGCGTGAACGACACCTTCGCCCGGATGCAGATCCAGGCCCGTGAAGCCGAAACGGCCGCGCGCGAGGCCGCCGACAAGGCCCGCAAGGCGTCGGCCTATGGCGCGCTGTGGCTGTTCGTCTCGCTGCTGATCGGCGCCTTCTTCGCCAGCCTGGCCGCGACCTTCGGTGGTCGGCAGCGCGATCGCGCCTGAGCCCGGCACACCCCCTCGACCTTCAAGGAGCCTTCCATGCAATCGCTGCTGCTGTTCTTTCTTGGTGTCCCCATTCCCATCATCATCCTGCTCGCCCTGCTGTTCTGATCGGGCGGGGGAGCGGTCTATCTGCCGACGGGCGTGTTGATGTCCCTGGCGTGGGCTTCCAGGCATTGCGAGACGATCAGCTGGACCGCGCTGGTGGCATCGGGTGTGAGGCTGGCGGTGTTGTGCACCCGGGTGCGCACCGGGCGCCCCACCTCACCGCCCACCCGCACCTGCGATTCCACCGTGCACGAGAGCTCGTCGCCCGACGTCAGCCCGCCCTGGTGCTGCACCTCCAGGCGCTGCACACCCACATAGAACGGGCGAGGCCCGCTGTAGCTCGCCGCTACCCAGTTGCGCAACGCCTGCGCGATGGGTGGCTGGAGCTCGATGGCGAGGTCGCCCGTGGCAGTGCGAACCTTCAGGTCGGTGTCGCGGCGCGAGTCCTGCACCTGAACGCCCGCATCGGCCGCCACGGGCGGCTGCAGGTCCACCCTTTGTTCGGCGGTGGCGCAACCCGTGAGCGCCAGGGCGCAGATCCAGGGGAGAAGAGGGTGTGGTGAGCGTGTGTCCATGGGCCATTGTGGTCGCGGAACACGGCGGCCTGTACCGGCGGCGGGGCGAATCTCCTGAGGTCCTACACGGCGGTCGGCTGTCGTCCGACACAGGCGCCTGGGCCATCGCCCGGATACTGGCTTCGCTGTCACACCCCGATGTCTCCGAGGCTCCATCCCCCCGAGCTTCCCTCCGTCAGGAGTTTCAACCCGCTTCGGCGGGTTTTCTTTTGGGTGAGAAAATGCGGGGGTGCAACAAGATCCCTCCCTCCAAGGTCCGAGTCCCTGGCGCCTGTCCGTCGCGCCCATGATGGACTGGACCGACCGCCACTGCCGCTACCTCCATCGCCTGCTCTCGAAGCACACCCTGCTGTACACCGAGATGGTGACCACGGGTGCGCTCACGCACGGCAGCGTGCAGCGCCACCTGCGCTTCAACGCCGAGGAGCATCCGGTGGCCCTGCAGCTCGGGGGCAGCGACCCTGCCGACCTCGCCGCCGCCGCGCGCCTGGGCGAGCAATGGGGCTACGACGAGATCAACCTCAACTGCGGCTGCCCGAGCGACCGCGTGCAGCGCGGCGCTTTCGGCGCCTGCCTGATGGCCGAGCCGCAGACCGTGGCCGACGGCGTCAAGGCCATGGTGGACGCGGTGTCGATCCCGGTCACGGTCAAGCACCGCATCGGCATCGACCGCATCGAGAGCTACGACTTCGTGCGCGATTTTGTGGGCACCGTGAGCGAGGCCGGCTGCAGCGTGTTCCTGGTGCACGCGCGCAATGCCTGGCTGGACGGCCTCTCGCCGAAAGAAAACCGCGAGATCCCGCCGCTGCGCTATGAGCTCGCGCACCGCCTCAAGCAGGACTTCCCGCAGCTCACCTTCGGCATCAACGGTGGCTTCACCACCAATGCGCAGATCGCGGATCAGCTGCGTGAGGTCGACGGCGTGATGGTCGGGCGCGAGGCGTACCACAACCCCTGGTTGCTCACCAGCTGGGACGAGGCCTTCTTCGGCGCGGCGCCATCCACCATCACGCGCGAAGCGGTGGAGGAACAGATGGTGGCCTACATGGAGCGCGCCTTCCTGGAGGACGGCTGCCCCTGGTACGCGATCGCGCGCCACATGCTCGGCCTGCGGCACGGTTTGCGCGGTGCCCGGCGCTGGCGCCAGATCTGGAGCGATCACCGCTTGAAGCCGCTGCCCCCGCGCGAGGTGTGGGCGATGGCGCAGGCCCACGTGGGCCTGGAAGCCGAAGCCGCCTGAGGCTCAGAGCCCCACGGCGCGCAGGTCGATGCGGCCCTGGTGCAGGGGCGGGCACCAGAAGTAGGCGCCGGTTTCCGGTTCGGTGAAGGAGAAGAGGGCGTCGGTCACGCCGTCTTCCGCGCCCGACATGCGGCGCAGCAGGGCTTCATAGGCATCGAACGAACGGCCGAAGGCGGTGAACATGGAGCCGCCCTCGTTGCCCTCGGCCCAGGGCATGGCCCGGCGCAGCACGAAGGCCGGCGGCTCGAAGTCTTCCTGGGCGGTGCGCTTCACGTGGGCCGAGGCCGGCGCGTCGTCGAGTTCTTCGTTGTTGTGGTGGGCGCGGCCGAAGGTGTGGTCGCGTTGCTGCTCGGGCATGGCGGCGAAATGGCTCAACTGGTGGCGCCAGCGCTGCACGGCCAGAAAGCTGCTGCCGGCCAGCGGGCCTTGCGCGACCAGTGCCGCGGCGAGCGCGTCGTCGCCCTGGGGGTTTTCGGTGCCATCCTCGTAGCCGCTGAGGTCGCGGTTGCTGCGGTGGCTGAAGGTGTCGGTGATGGCGCGCAGCTCGAAGGCCGGGGCCAGCAGGGCTTCCAGCTGGCGGCTGCGCAGCAGGAGTTCGCCGCGGTCACCGCCGCGCAGCCAGATCAGCAGGTCGATCGGCGTCGCCGGCAGTTTGACGAGCGCGCCCTCGATCTGGGGGAAGCTCCGGAGGCCGGGGATCTGCGCGCCGAGCGCGCGCACCAGCGATTCGCCCAGGCCGACAACGGTGGCTTCACCGTCGGCGAAGGCGGCCAGTTCGCGCAGCACGGTCTGCGGTGCGGCGCCGAGGCGCAATTGGCAGCTGAGGTAACGGGCCTGGGTGGGAATGGGCTGGAGGATGCCGGGTTGGGCAGGGAGCAGAGCGGGCATTGTTCTTCGCGTGCGGGTGGGGGCACGCGGGACTTTACCAGCGCCCTGGCGGGCCCGCTCAGCCGGCCGCTTCCAGGCCGTTCTCGAAGTGCTCGCGCATGCGCTGCACCGTCAGCGCGGCATCGCGTTGCGTGAGCGCGGCCATGATGGCGCGGTGCTCGGTCAGCGATTCTTCGATGCGCCCGCTCTTGAGCAGCGAGTTGTGGCGGTTGAGCTTCATGACCTTGCGCAGGTCGGCCACCATCTGCTCGCGCCAGCGGTTGCTGGCGAGTTCCAGCACCCGCATGTGGAACTGTTCGTTGATGGCGAAGAAGCGGTCGCGGTCGCCCACGGCGGCTTCCAGCTCCTGGTGCAGGTTTTGCAGGCTGGCCAGGTCGGCGTCGCTGGCGCGCGCGGCCACCACGCCGGCGGCGTCCGACTCCAGCAGGGCGAGCAGGTGGTAGACATCCGCAAGGTCTTTCTCGGACACTTCGGTGACGTAGGCGCCGCGCCGCACCTTCATCGTCACCAGGCCTTCGGCCGCCAGCACCTTGAGCGCTTCGCGCAGCGGGGTGCGGCTGATGCCGTATTCCTCGGCGAGTTTGAGTTCGTCGATCCAGCTGCCGGGTTCGAGCTCGCGGCGGAAGATGCGCTGGCGCAGCAGCTCAGCGACTTCTTCGTACAGGGCGCGGGGCGAAAGCGACAGGGCGGACATGGTCGGGGGCGGGGCGATCAGCGAGGTGGAAGACAGGCCGGCATTGTAAGCCAATAGGAATATTTTGCATCAATAATTATGAATCATGTAAAATCCCGGCGGTCTTGATCCCGTCCAACCGAGTTTTCGCCATGAGCCAGAAACAGCCCGAATTCAACCCCGCCACCCTGGAAGCCTGGGCGCAGGCCGCCCGCAAGTCCGCACCCGGTGGCGATGTTTCCGCGCTGGACTGGGTCACGCCCGACGGCATCCGCGTCAAGCCGCTGTACACCGCCGAGGACACGGCGGGTCTGCCGCACACCAACACCTTGCCGGGCTTCGAGCCCTTCATCCGCGGCCCGCAGGCCACCATGTACGCGGTGCGGCCGTGGACCATCCGCCAGTACGCGGGTTTCTCCACCGCCGAAGAAAGCAACGCCTTCTACCGCAAGGCCCTGGCTGCGGGCGGGCAGGGCGTCTCGGTCGCGTTCGACCTGGCCACCCACCGGGGCTACGACAGCGACCACCCGCGTGTGACGGGCGACGTGGGCAAGGCCGGCGTGGCGATCGACAGCGTGGAGGATATGAAGATCCTGTTCGACCAGATCCCGCTGGACAAGGTGAGCGTGTCCATGACCATGAACGGGGCGGTGCTGCCGGTGCTGGCGGGCTACGTGGTGGCGGCTGAAGAGCAGGGCGTGGGGCAGGACAAGCTCAGCGGGACCATCCAGAACGACATCCTCAAGGAGTTCATGGTCCGCAACACCTACATCTTCCCGCCCGAGCCGTCGATGAAGATCATCGGCGACATCATCGAGTACACGGCGCAGCACATGCCGAAGTTCAACTCGATCTCGATCTCGGGTTACCACATGCAGGAAGCCGGCGCCAACCAGGCGCTGGAGCTGGCCTTCACGCTGGCCGACGGCAAGGAGTACGTGAAGACCGCGATCGCCAAGGGCATGGACGTGGACGACTTCGCCGGGCGCCTGTCCTTCTTCTGGGCGATCGGCATGAACTTCTACCTGGAGATCGCCAAGATGCGCGCGGCCCGCCTGCTGTGGACGCGCATCATGAAGGGCTTCCACGCGAAGAACCCCAAGAGCCTGATGCTGCGCACGCACTGCCAGACCTCGGGCTGGTCGCTCACCGAGCAGGACCCGTACAACAACGTGGTGCGCACCGCCATCGAGGCCATGGCCGCGGTGTTCGGCGGCACGCAGTCGCTGCACACCAACTCGTTCGACGAAGCCATCGCGCTGCCCACCGAGTTCAGCGCACGCATCGCGCGCAACACGCAGCTCATCATCCAGGAAGAGACCCACATCACCAACGTGGTGGACCCCTGGGCCGGCAGCTACATGATGGAGAGCCTCACGCAGGAGATGGCCGACAAGGCCTGGGCCATCATCGAGGAAGTGGAAGCCATGGGCGGCATGACCAAGGCGGTGGACAGCGGCTGGGCCAAGCTCAAGATCGAAGCCGCCGCCGCCGAGAAACAGGCGCGCATCGACTCCGGCAAGGACGTGATCGTCGGCGTCAACAAGTACAAGCTCAAGCAGGAAGACCCGATCGAGGCGCGCGACATCGACAACGTGGCGGTGCGCGACGGGCAGATCGCCCGCCTCCAAAAGATCAAGGCCACGCGCGACGCGGCGAAGGTGCAGGCCGCGCTGGAGGCCCTGACCGCCGCCGCCGACAGCGGCGAGGGCAACCTGCTGAATCTCTCGATCCAGGCCATCCGCCTGCGCGCCACGGTGGGCGAGGTGAGCGACGCGCTGGAGAAGGTTTATGGGCGCCACCGCGCCGACACGCAAAAGGTGACCGGTGTGTACGCAGCTGCCTACGATTCCGCCGAGGGCTGGGACGCCCTCAAGACCGAGATCAACGCCTTCGCCGAAGAAGCGGGCCGCCGGCCTCGCGTGATGATCAGCAAGCTCGGGCAGGACGGCCACGACCGGGGCGCCAAGGTGGTGGCCACGGCGTTCGCCGACCTCGGTTTCGACGTCGACATGGGCCCGCTGTTCCAGACCCCCGAGGAGTGCGCGCGCCAGGCGATCGAGAACGACGTGCACGCCGTGGGCGTCTCCACCCTGGCCGCCGGCCACAAGACCCTGGTGCCGGCCATCATCGCCGAGCTGAAGAAGCAGGGCGCGGACGACATCATCGTGTTCGTGGGCGGTGTGATTCCCCGGCAGGACTACGACTTCCTGTATGAGTCGGGCGTGAAGGGCATCTACGGCCCGGGCACGCCGATCCCTGCGAGCGCCAAGGATGTTCTGGAACAGATCCGGAAGGCTCAGGGGTGACCCCTCAGGCATTGCTTGAAGGCATCGTGCGTGGCGAACCCGCCGCGCAGCGCCGCGCCATGGCCAAGGCGATCACGCTGCTGGAGTCCACCCGCGCGGACCACCGCGCCCAGGGCGACGAGCTGCTCACCGCCTTGCTGCCGCACACCGGCAACGCGCTGCGCCTGGGCATCAGCGGCGTGCCGGGCGTGGGCAAGAGCACCTTCATCGAGGCGCTGGGCCTGTACCTGATCGGGCACGGGCACCGCGTGGCGGTGCTCACCATCGATCCGTCCTCGTCCGTCTCGGGCGGCTCGATCCTGGGCGACAAGACGCGCATGGAAAAGCTCTCGGTGCACGACCAGGCCTACATCCGCCCCAGCCCGAGCAGCGGCACGCTGGGCGGCGTGGCCGAGAAGACGCGCGAGGCCATGATGGTCTGCGAGGCGGCCGGTCATGACATCGTGATCGTCGAGACCGTGGGCGTGGGCCAGAGCGAGACGGCGGTGAGCGGCATGACCGACATGTTCGTCCTGCTGCAGCTGCCCAACGCGGGCGACGACCTGCAGGCGATCAAGAAAGGCGTGATGGAGCTGGCCGACCTGGTGGTCATCAACAAGGCCGACCTCGACCCCGATGCCGCCACGCGCGCGCGCGCCCAGATCACCTCGTCGCTGCGCCTGCTCGGCCTGCACGGCCACCCCGAGCACGCCCACCACAACGATGGCCTCTGGCACCCGCAGGTGATCCAGCTCAGCGCCCTTCAGGCGCGGGGCGTGGACGCCTTCTGGGCCGAGGTGTCGCGCTTTCGCGCGCTGCAGACGGCCAACGGCCAGCTCGCCCAGCGCCGCCAGCAGCAGGCCCGCGCCTGGATGTGGGAGCGCATCGATGCCGGCCTCAAACAACGCTTCCGCGCGCACCCGCAGGTGCGTGCCGACCTCGACGAGACCACCCGCCGCGTGCTGGCGGGCGAACTGCCGCCGTCCACCGCGGCGCGCCAGCTGCTCGACCTCTTTGACTGACCGACCGTTTCCTCCGGAGAACCACCATGCAGGACATCCTTGAACAACTCGAACGCAAGCGCGCGGCCGCGCGGCTGGGCGGCGGCGAGAAGCGCATCGCCGCGCAACACGCCAAAGGCAAACTGAGCGCGCGCGAGCGGCTGGAGGTGCTGCTCGACGAGGGCACCTTCGAGGAATGGGACATGTTCGTCGAGCACCGCTGCACCGATTTCGGCATGCAGGACAACAAGATTCCCGGCGACGGCGTCGTCACCGGCTACGGCATGATCAACGGCCGCCTGGTGTTCGTGTTCAGCCAGGACTTCACCGTCTTCGGCGGCGCGCTGTCCGAAGCGCACGCGGAGAAGATCTGCAAGGTGATGGACCAGGCGATGAAGGTCGGTGCGCCGGTGATCGGCCTGAACGACTCGGGCGGTGCGCGCATCCAGGAAGGTGTGGCCTCCCTCGGCGGCTATGCGGACGTGTTTCAGCGCAACGTGATGGCCTCGGGCGTGGTGCCGCAGATCAGCATGATCATGGGCCCCTCGGCCGGCGGCGCGGTGTATTCGCCGGCCATGACCGACTTCATCTTCATGGTCAAGGACTCGAGCTACATGTTCGTCACCGGCCCCGAGGTGGTGAAGACGGTGACGCACGAGGAGGTGACGTCCGAGGAACTGGGCGGCGCCATCACGCACACCACCAAGAGCGGCGTGGCCGATCTGGCCTTCGAGAACGACGTGGAAGCGCTGCTGATGCTGCGCCGCCTCTACAACTACCTGCCGCTCAACAACCGCGAGAAGGCCCCGGTGCGCCCCAGCGGCGACCCGATCGACCGCATGGATCTGAGCCTGGACTCGCTGGTGCCCGAGAACCCGAACAAGCCCTACGACATGAAGGAGCTCATCGTCAAGACGGTGGACGACGGCGACTTCTTCGAGCTGCAGCCCGAGTACGCCAAGAACATCCTGATCGGCTTTGCCCGCATGGACGGCCAGACCGTGGGCATCGTGGCCAACCAGCCCCTCGTGCTGGCGGGTTGCCTGGACATCAAGAGCTCCATCAAGGCCGCGCGCTTCGTGCGCTTCTGCGATGCCTTCAACATCCCGGTGGTGACCTTTGTCGACGTGCCCGGTTTCATGCCCGGCACCTCGCAGGAGTACGGCGGCATCATCAAGCACGGCGCCAAGCTGCTCTACGCGTACGCCGAATGCACCGTGCCCAAGATCACCGTGATCACGCGCAAGGCCTACGGCGGCGCCTACGACGTGATGAGCTCCAAGCACCTGCGCGGCGACGTGAACTTCGCCTGGCCCAACGCCGAGATCGCGGTGATGGGCGCCAAGGGCGCGGTGGAGATCATCTTCCGCGAAGAGAAGAAGGACCCGGTCAAGCTCGCGCAGCGCGAGGCCGAGTACAAGGCCCGTTTCGCCAACCCCTTCGTGGCGGGCGCGCGCGGCTTCATCGACGACGTCATCCTGCCGCACGAGACGCGCAAGCGCATCTGCCGCAGTCTGGTGATGCTGAAAGACAAGAAGCTCGAGAACCCGTGGCGCAAGCACGGCAACATTCCGCTGTGAGCCCGAGGAGAACAACAAGATGTTTACCAAGATCCTGATTGCCAACCGCGGCGAGATCGCCTGCCGCGTCATTGCCACCGCGAAGAAGATGGGCATCGCCACCGTGGCGGTGTACTCCGAGGCCGACAAGGAAGCGCGCCACGTGCAGCTGGCCGACGAGGCCGTGCTGCTCGGCCCGGCGCCTTCGCGCGAGTCCTACCTGGTCGCCGACAAGATCATCGAGGCCGCGAAGAAGACCGGCGCCCAGGCCATCCACCCGGGCTACGGCTTCCTGTCGGAGAACGAGGCCTTCGCCAAGCGCGTGGAGGACGAGGGCATGGCCTTCATCGGCCCGCGCCATTTCAGCATCGCCGCCATGGGCGACAAGATCGCCTCGAAGAAGCTGGCCAACGAGGCCAAGGTCAACACCATCCCGGGCTGGAACGACGCCATCGAATCCGCCGAGCGCGCGGTGGAGATCGCGCGCGACATCGGCTACCCCGTGATGATCAAGGCGAGCGCGGGCGGCGGCGGCAAGGGCCTGCGCGTGGCCTTCAACGACAAGGAAGCCCTGGAAGGCTTCACCAGCTGCCGCAACGAGGCGCGCAACAGCTTCGGCGACGACCGCATCTTCATCGAGAAGTTCGTGCAGGAGCCGCGCCACATCGAGATCCAGGTGCTGGGCGATTCGCACGGCAACGTGATCTACCTGAACGAGCGCGAGTGCTCGATCCAGCGCCGCCACCAGAAGGTGATCGAGGAGGCGCCGTCGCCCTTCATCTCGGACGCCACGCGCAAGGCCATGGGCGAGCAGGCCGTGGCCCTGGCCAAGGCGGTGAAGTACCAGAGTGCGGGCACGGTGGAGTTCGTGGTCGGCAAGAACCAGGACTTCTACTTCCTGGAGATGAACACGCGCCTGCAGGTCGAGCACCCGGTGACGGAGTGCATCACCGGCCTGGACCTGGTGGAGCTGATGATCCGCGTGGCGGCCGGCGAGAAGCTGCCATTGACGCAGGACCAGGTCAAGCGCGAGGGCTGGGCCATCGAGTGCCGCATCAACGCCGAAGACCCGTTCCGCAACTTCCTGCCCAGCACCGGCCGCCTGGTGCGTTTCGCGCCGCCCGCGCAGAGCATGTTCCAGGGCAACACCGCCGATCTGCTCGGCGTGCGCGTGGACACCGGCGTGCAGGACGGCGGCGAGATCCCGATGTTCTACGACTCGATGATCGCCAAGCTCATCGTGCACGGCAAGGACCGCTCGGATGCCATCGCCAAGATGCGCGAGGCGCTCAACGGCTTCGTGATCCGGGGCATCAGCAGCAACATCCCGTTCCAGGCCGCCTTGCTGGCGCACCCGAAGTTTGTGGCGGGGGACTTCAACACCGGTTTCATCGCCGAGCACTACGGCCAGGGCTTTCGCGCCGAAGACGTGCCGCACAGCGACCCCGACTTTCTCGTCGCCCTGGCCGCCTTCGTGCGGCGCAAGTCGCGCGAGCGCGCGGCCGGCCTGTCGGGCCAGCTGCCCGGCTACGGTGTGAAGGTGGGGCATGACTACTCGGTGATCGTGCTCGACGCCCAGGGCAAGCACAGCTACAAGCCGGTGCATGTGGACGAGGTGGTGGGTGAGATCGGTGCCGCCGTGGTGACGGTGGACGGCAAGCGCTATGCGATGTCCAGCCCCTCGCGCCTGAACGACATCTGCGTGATCGGCACCTGCAACGGCCAGCCCTACACGGCGCAGATCGAGCGCGGGACCCCGCGCAACCCGCTGGCCCTGGTGGTGCAGCACAACGGCACCCGCATCGAGACCATGGTGGTGTCGCCGCGCATGGCCGAGCTGCACGCGCTGATGCCTTTCAAGGCCCCGGCCGACATGAGCAAATACGTGCTCTCGCCGATGCCGGGCCTGCTGGTGGACGTGGCGGTGCAGCCGGGCCAGAAGGTGCAGGCCGGCGAGCGCGTGGCCGTGATCGAGGCCATGAAGATGGAGAACGTGCTGTTCGCCGCCGCCGACGGCGTGGTGTCCAAGGTCCTGGCCAAGGTGGGCGAGTCGCTGGTGGTGGACCAGCCCATTGTCGAGTTCGGCTGAGGCGCCGTTGAGCACCATTGGATACGGACAGCGGGCGGTGAAATGCGCTAACCTTCAAAGCCATCCGGCTCTGAAGGATTCGCATGAAGCATGGTCTGGCCTTTGCCCTGGGATGTCTGCGCGATCCGCGCCGCATGGGTGCCATTGCACCGGCTTCCCGGGCATTGGCCCGGGCCATCGTGAGCGAGGTCTGGCGCAGCCACCCCGGCGTGCTGATCGAGGTGGGCGCGGGCACCGGCGCCATCACGCGCGAGCTGGCCGCGTCGTTCGCGGCGCTGGACCGCTTCGTGGTGATCGAGCGCGACCCCGATTTCGCCCGCCTGCTGCGCCATGCCTTCCCGCTGGCCGAGGTGCTCAACCATTGCGCTTCCGACGTGAACCAGCTCTCGATCGAAGCGCGCTCGCCCGTCACCCTGGTGTCGTCGCTGCCGCTGCTGTCCATGCCGCGTGACGAGGCCCGCGAGTGCGTGAACGCGATGCTGGCGCTGATCGGCCGCCAGCCGGGCTCGCGCCTCATCCAGTACACCTACGCCGCGCCGCACCTGCGGCCCTTCAACGGCATTCCCCCGGGCTGGCGCTGGCGGCGCTCGGCCTCGGTCTGGGCCAACCTGCCACCCGCCACGGTGTGGGCGCTGGAGCGCTCGCCCGGTTCCCTCAACGGAGTTCATTGACGCATGCCTTCCTCCTCACGTCCTTTCAAAGTGCTGGGCATCCAGCAGATCGCCATCGGCGGCCCCGACAAGCAGCGCCTGCAGACCCTCTGGGTCGACATGCTGGGCCTGGAGGTCACCGGCACCTTCCGCAGCGAGCGCGAGAACGTGGACGAGGACATCTGCGCCATCGGCACCGGCCCGTTCAAGGTCGAGGTCGACCTGATGCAGCCGCTGGACCCCGAGAAGAAACCGGCGGTGCACGCCACACCGCTCAACCACATCGGCCTGTGGATCGACGACCTGCCCACCGCAGTGCAGTGGCTCGGCGAACAGGGCGTGCGTTTTGCCCCGGGCGGCATCCGCAAGGGCGCGGCGGGCTTCGACATCACCTTCCTGCACCCCAAGGCCAATGAGGAATTCCCCATCGCAGGCGAGGGCGTGCTGATCGAGCTGGTGCAGGCGCCCCCCGAGGTGGTGAGCGCCTTCGCGCGCCTGGCCGCCCAGCCGGCCTGATTCCCGGGACGGACGGCGGAACGCCGGAGCAGGGCGCCTTTTCGGGCCCTGTTCGGTGCACCGCGGGACGGGCCCTGAACTTAATCTTGTGACCTGTGAAGGCTGTGCCGACGGTGGCACGGCCCACCCCTTGTCGCAGGAGTTCAGCATGAACCCGTTCCCCGGCCAACCTTCGAGAGACCTTTCCAGCACCGCCAGCTGGCTCGCGCGCGAGATGGCGCCTGCCTGGCCCGTCGAGCTGCTGGAGTCGTTCTGCCTGCGCATGTCGTCGCAGGGCATGTGCGTGAGCCGGGCGCTGATGATCTGCGACCGCCGCTACGCGCTGGAGCAGCTCGCGCACGCCCACAACATGGCCGACGACGCGCTGCGGGTGATGGCCGTGCAGCTGTTCCGGCACTTCGAAGCCCGCCAGTCCGGCATCGCCGGCCTGCATTGAGCCCCACCGAGGAGCGGTCCACCCATGTCCGGATTCCATCCGCTGTTGCCCGGCGTCGCCCTGATGCGCCGGTTCCGCCTGCGCGGCAAGCTGTTGCTGCTCGCGGCGTCGTCGGTCCTGCCTCTGCTGCTGGCCTGGGCCTTGCAAGGCCCTGACGGTTTGCAGGGCCGTGCCCTGATGGTCGCGGTCGCAGGCCTGGCCCTGCTGGCCTACCTGATGCTCTCTTTCTACGTCAGCTTCACCGCCGATTTCCAGCAGGTGCTCGGTGCCATGGGGCAGACGGTGTCGGGCAACCTGCGGACCACGGTTCGTGTGCAGGGCGATGACGAGCTGGCCGAACTGGCCCGCCTGCTGGACCGCACGATCGGCAACCTCTCGGCCATGGTGGCCGAGGTGCGCAGCAATTCGGCCCTGGTGGCGCACGCCGGCAAGAGCCTGGCGATGGGCAACCGCGACCTGGCCGACCGCACCGAACAGCAGGCCGCCAACCTGGAGCAGACGGCGGCCAGCGTGAGCGAGCTCTCGGGCACGGTGCAGCAGAACGCCCGCACCGCCAGCGAATCCGACCAGCAGGCCGCGCAGGTGCGCGATGTGGCCGAGTCGGGCGCGAAGTTCATGGGCCATGCGGTCGAATCGGTCGAGGGCATCCAGAAAAGCGCGCAGCAGATGAACGAGATCATCGGCGTGATCGACAGCATCGCGTTCCAGACCAACATCCTTGCGCTGAACGCGGCGGTGGAAGCCGCACGCGCGGGCGAGCAGGGCCGGGGATTCGCGGTGGTGGCGGCCGAGGTGCGCACGCTCGCGCAGCGCTCGTCCGCGTCGGCGAAGGAAATCCGCGAGCTGATCGAAGCCTCGCGCAGCCAGGTGGAGGCGGGCGTGGCCCAGATCCGCACGGCCGGCAACAGCATCGGCCAGATCGTCTCCGGCGTGCGCGGGGTGGCGGCCAACATGTCGCTGATCTCGGCGTCGAGCGCCGAACAGAGCACCGGCCTGAACGAAATCTCGGCGGCGGTGACCCAGCTCGACCAGATCACGCAGCACAACGCCCAGATGGTGGAGCGCGCGGTGGCGCAGGCCAACCAGCTGGAGCAGCGCGCGGCCCACCTGTCGAAGGCGGTGTCGTCCTTCATGCTGCAGCAGGGCACGGCCGACGAGGCCATGCAGCTGGTGAGCCGTGCGCAGACCCAGCGCCGGCACGGTGGGCGCGAGGCCTTCGCGCGCGCAATCACCGAGCCCTCGGGCGGCTTCCACGACCGCGACATGTACGTCTTCGCGCTCGACAGCGCGGGCGTCTACCGCGCCTTCGGCGGCAAGCCGGAGAAAGTCGGCAGCCGGGTGCAGGACATCGCCGGCGTCGACGGCCAGGCCCTGCTTCACGCCATCGTCGCGCAGGGAGAGGCGGGGGAGGGCTGGGTCGAGTACGACATCGCCAACCCGGTCACCGGCGCCATCCAGACCAAGATGTCCTACGTGATGAAGATCGACGACCTGTACGTGGGCTGCGGCGTCTACAAGACCGTGGCCGCGCGCCAGGGCGCCTGAATCAGCCGCCGCTCTGGCCGCGCCGCGCGCGCGAGCGGGCCAGCGCGGCTTCGATCACCGAGCGCTTCTTGTCGAGCACGGCCCCGTCGGTGATCTGCGAGTGCGCGGCCAGATCGGCCAGCTTCTCGCGCGCTTTCGTCTCCAGCCGCAGCTCGTGTTCCTGCTTCTCGCGCGCCAGGCGCTGCTGCCGCAAGGTGTAGCGCTCGCGTCCCTGGGCGGCCTGTTCGACCGACCAGGCCTGCCAGCCGGTGCGTTCGCCGCTGACGATCTCCAGCGAGATGCAGTCCACCGGGCAGACCGGCAGGCACAGCTCGCAGCCGGTGCAGTGGGGTTCCACCACGGTGTGCATGCGCTTGTGGATGCCCAGGATGGCGTCGGTGGGGCAGGCCTGGATGCACAGCGTGCAGCCGATGCACCAGTCCTCGTCGATCACCGCCACGGTGACCGGGCCCTCGATGCCGAAGCGGTGGTCCAGCGGCCGCACGGGCTGGCCGGTGAGGGCGGAGAGTCGCTCGATGCCTTCGGCGCCGCCGGGCGGGCACTGGTTGATGCCCGCCTCGCCGGCCGCGATGGCCTGCGCATAGCTCGCGCAGTCGGGGTAACCGCAACGCGTGCACTGGGTCTGCGGCAAGGCGGCGTCGATGCGCCGGGCGAGGTCGTTCATGCCCGCGAATATACCGGCGCCGCGAGGGCGCCGTGGTGGCCGTTCAGGCCTTGGCGGTCTTGCGGCCGGTCGTCTTGCGGGCGGGAGCCGGTGCTTTCGCGGCGGGCTTGCGCGCCGCGACCTTGGCGGCCGGTTTGGCGGCGGGCTTGGCGTCCACGGCGGGCTGGTGTGCCTTGATGAAGCTCTTGACCACCGGATGCACCATGTCGCGCCAGCGCCGGCCGCTGAAGATGCCGTAGTGGCCGGCACCCTGTGCCTCGTAGTGCATCTGGTGGGTCTTGGCGATGCCGGTGCACAGGTCATGCGCGGCGGCCGTCTGCCCGGCGCCGGAGATGTCGTCGAGCTCACCTTCGACCGTCAGCAGGGCGGTGCGCTGGATGTCCTGAGGGCGCACACGCTCCAGCTCGCCCTGTTCGTTCCTCACGTCCCAGGTGCCGTTGACCAGCTTGAACTCCTGGAACACCGTTTCGATGGTCTCGAGGTAGTAGTCGGCGTCCATGTCGAGCACCGCGTTGTACTCGTCGTAGAACTTGCGGTGGCTCTCGGCGCTGGAGTTGTCGCCCTTGATCAGGTCCTTGAAGTAGTCGTAGTGGCTCGACGCATGGCGGTCGGGGTTCATGGCCACGAAGCCGGTGTGCTGCAGGAAGCCCGGGTAGACCCGGCGGCCGGCACCGGGGAAGTTGTCGGGCACGCGGTAGATCACGTTGTTCTCGAACCACTCGTAACTGCGCTGCGTGGCCAGGTTGTTCACCGCGGTGGGCGACTTGCGGGCATCGATGGGGCCGCCCATCATCGTCATGGACAGCGGCGTCGTCTCGCCCCGGCTGGCCATGAGCGAGACCGCCGCGAGCACCGGCACGGTGGGCTGGCAGACGCTCATCACGTGGCAGTTGCCGTAACCTTCCTGCAGGTAGCGGATGAACGCCTGGATGTAGTTCACGTAATCGTCGAGGTGGAACTCACCGTCGGCCAGCGGCACGAGGCGGGCGTTCTTCCAGTCGGTGATATAGACCTTGTGGTCCTTGAGCATGGTGCGCACGGTGTCGCGCAGCAGCGTGGCGTAGTGGCCCGAGAGCGGGGCGACGATGAGCACCACCGGCTGGCCCTTGAGCTTGGCCAGCGTGTCGGTGTCGTCCGAGAAGCGCTTGAAGCGGCGCAGCTCGCAGAACGGCTTGTCGATCTCGATGCGCTCGTGGATCGCGACGTCCACCCCGTCCACATCCACGGTGTGGATGCCGAACACCGGCTTCTCGTAGTCCTTCCCCAGCCGGTGCATGAGGTCGTAACCAGCGGAAATGCGCTGGGCGCCCGGCAACTGCGCCAGGGGCAGCATGGGGTTGGTGAAGAGCTTGGACGCGACCTCGGCCAGGTCGGCGAAAGGCTCCATGATCGAGCGCTGGGTTTCGTAAATCTGGTACAGCATGGGCGTCGAATCTGGTTATGTTGCAGTGCAATATAGCAGCATGTGCAAGTCCCTATAAGGGTGAAAACACTATACCCCCGGGTGTAGTTGTCACCTTCGTGAAAGAATCCGCCTGGAAATCGGAACCCGCATGAACACCTTGACCACCTCCGCCGCGGCCGGCCTGGCCGATCTGGCCGCCGCGCTGCCGGCCACCGAGCGCCTGCCCGTGCTGTTCCTGGGGCATGGCAGCCCCATGAATGCGATCGAAGACAACACCTGGCGCCGCAGCTGGCAGGCCCTGGGCGAGGAATTGCGCTCGCGGGGCACGCAGCCCAGCCTGATCCTGTGCATCTCGGCCCATTGGCTGACCCCGGGCTGGCAGCTCACCGCCATGAGCCAGCCGCCGACCATCCACGACTTTGGCGGTTTCCCCCAGGCGTTGTTCGACCAGCAGTACCCCGCGCCGGGCTCTCCCGCGATGGCCCGGGCCATCAGCGGGGCGGTGCGGCAGCCGGACTCCGGCCGTGCGCTGGACCTGGACGAGCACGAATGGGGTCTGGACCATGGCACCTGGTCGGTGCTCAAGCCCATGTTTCCCGACGCGAAGATCCCGGTCATCCAGCTCAGCATGGACTACCGCCGGCCGGCCGCCGAGCACTTCGCCGTCGGCCGCCAGCTGGCACAGCTGCGCGAGCGCGGTGTGCTGATCGTGGGCAGTGGCAACATCGTGCACAACCTGCGCACCATGCGGCGCGATGCGGCCGACAACCAGGCCTACGAATGGGCGATCGAGTTCGACCGCATCACGGCCGAGCATCTCGCGCAGGGGCGGCTGGAAGCGCTCAACGACTTCCAGCAGCTGGGGGCCGTGGCGCAGATGGCGCACCCGAGCTGGGAGCACTACCTGCCGCTGCTGTACACGGCGGGGGCGGTGAGCGACAAGGAGGAGCCGCGCTTCTTCAACGACGGCTTCCAGGGCGCTTCGATCTCCATGCGCTCGGTCATCTGGAATTGAGCCGGCACCGACCCATGAAAAAAGCCGCTCATCGAGCGGCTTTTTTTGTGCGGGTCGGGACTCAGACCACCTTGGCGATCGCCTGGCAGACGTAGTCGATGTTCTTGCTGTTGAGCGCGGCCACGCACATGCGGCCGGTGTCGGTGCCGTAGACGCCGAACTCGCTGCGCAGGCGAACCATCTGGTCCTTGCTCAGGCCGGAGTAGCTGAACATGCCGATCTGGCTGGTGATGAAGCCCATGTCCTGCTTGACGCCGGCGGCCTTGAGGCCGTCCACCAGCTTCTGGCGCATGGCCTTGATGCGCACGCGCATCTCGCCCAGTTCCTTTTCCCACACCGCGCGCAGCTCGGGGTTGTTGAGCACGGCCGCCACCACCGCACCGCCGTGGATGGGCGGGTTGGAATAGTTGGTGCGGATCACGATCTTGAGCTGCGACAGCACGCGCGCAGCTTCTTCGGCGTTCTCGCACAGCACCGACAGGGCGCCCACGCGCTCGCCGTACAGGCTGAAGCTCTTGGAGAAGGAGGTCGAGACGAAAAAGGTCAGGCCGGCGGCGACGAACTTGGCGATGACCGCGCCGTCCTCGGCGATGCCGTGGCCGAAGCCCTGGTAGGCCATGTCCAGGAAGGGCGTGAGGCCGCGCGCCTTGACGACGGCGATCACCTGGTCCCACTGGGCGGCGGTGATGTCGTAGCCGGTCGGGTTGTGGCAGCAGGCGTGCAGCACGGCGATGGTGCCGGGCTGGGCGGCGTTCAGGCTGGCCAGCATGCCGTCGAAGTTGACGCCGCGCTTCTCGGCGTCGTAGTAGGCGTAGCTGTCGACCGTGAAGCCGGCGTTGGTGAAGAGGGCGCGGTGGTTTTCCCAGCTCGGGTCGCTGATCAGCACCTTGGCGTCGGGGTTCAGGCGCTTGAGGAAGTCGGCGCCGATCTTGAGGCCGCCGGTGCCGCCGATGGCCTGCACGGTGGCCACGCGGCCGGACTTCACGGGTTCGGAGTCGTTGCCGAACACGAGGCTCTTGACGGCGGCGTCGTAGGCGGCGATGCCGTCGATGGGCAGATAGCCGCGCGCAGCGGGCTTGTCCATCATGGTCTTCTCGGCGGCCTGCACGCACTGCAGCAGGGGCAACTTGCCGTTGTCGTCGAAATAGACACCGACGCCGAGGTTGACTTTGTTGGGGTTGGTGTCGGCGGCAAACTGTTCGTTCAGACCCAGAATCGGGTCGCGCGGCGCCATTTCGACGGCGGAGAAGAGGGACATGCTGGAGTTCCTGGGTTGAGGGGCGGGAGCAACGCGCATTTTAGCGGGCTGGCCTGGGGTGTTTCCGATGTGAAATGCGGTGTGCCCGCAACCCATCGCCCGCATGTTTTCGCCTCAACCGTGCGCTTCCTCATGACAGAGGGCGGTTTGGGTATTCGTTACCGTTTACAAGCGGTCTGTTGCCGCATGTCTGCGGTATATTCAAAAGGGCGTTAACTTTTCTTAACATTTCACCGTTCCATGGAGGAAATGGTCATGCGAAAACATACTTCTGGTCTCGTTCGTGTTATCGCCATTGGCGCTGCTGCAACCGCGTTGTTGGTGGGGGTCAGTGGCTGCGCGAGCAACAGCAATCTGCCGCCGGCACCCGTGGTGGCGAGCACGGCCAGCTACAACTACCTCGTGGGACCGGGCGACACGCTGAACATCACCGTGTGGCGCAACCCCGAACTTTCGCTGACGGTGCCCGTGCGCCCTGACGGCAAGGTGTCCGCACCGCTGGTCGATGAACTGGTGGCGCAGGGCAAGACGTCTTCCGAAATTGCCCGCGACGTCGAGAAGGCGCTGGGCAAGTTCGTGCGCGATCCCGTGGTGACGGTGATCGTCACCAACTTCGTCGGCCCTTACAGCGAGCAGATCCGCGTGGTGGGTGAGGCGACCAAGCCGCAGTTCCTGCCCTACAAGCAGAAGATGACGGTGATGGACGTGATGATCGCGGTGGGCGGGCTGACCGACTTCGCCGACGGCAACAAGGCCACCATCGTGCGCGCCTCCGAAAACAACAAGCGCTACAGCGTGCGGCTGCAGGACCTGGTCAAGCGTGGCGACATTTCCGCCAACGTGGAAATGCTGCCCGGCGACATTCTCATCATCCCGCAAGGCTGGTTCTAAGGTCGCCGTCCGATCGGCCTCCGGGGTGGTCGGGCGACCAGCCAGTCTCCTGCTGTTCTGCTGTCACACACAGATTTCTGCATGCATGATCTCCTGAACCAAATCTCCACCACCCTGCGGGGCATGTGGAAGTACCGCCGGCTGGGGGTGTTGATCGCCTGGATCGTCGCCGCCGTGGGGGCCGCGGGCGTGTTGATGATTCCCGATCGCTACGAAGCGACTTCGCGGGTGTACGTCGACACCCAGTCGATCCTGCGCCCGCTCATGACCGGCCTGGCGATCCAGCCCGATGTCGAGCAGCAGGTGGCCATGCTCAGCCGCACGCTGATCAACCGGCCGACGGTGGAAAAGCTCATGCAGATGGCGCAGCTGGAAACCGCCGGCCAGACCAAGGCCCAGCGCGACGCCCTGGTGGACAACCTGTTCAAGTCGCTCGCCATCCGCTCCACCGGCCGCGACAACCTCTACACCCTGTCGTACCGCGACGAAAACCCCGAGCGCTCGCTGCGGGTGGTGAAGTCGCTGCTGACGATCTTTGTCGAATCCGGCAAGGGCGCCGCCGGCACCGATTCCGACAACGCGCGCAAGTTCATCGAAGAGCAGATCAAGAACTACGAGAACAAGCTCTCGGAAGCGGAAGCCCGTCTGAAGGATTTCCGCCTGCGCAACCTGGACATGCAGGCCCAGGGCGGGCTCGACGTGGCCGGCCGCATGGCCGAGATGCTGAGCACGCTCAGCCAGGCCCGCCTGGAACTGCGCGAAGCCGAGAGCGCCCGCGAGGCCGCGCGCAAGCAGCTGGAGCAGGCGCGCAGCATGGCGCGGACCGCACCCGACACCTCGTCGCTGAACCTGGCCACGCCCGATCTGGATTCCCGCATCGACGCGCTGCGGCGCAGCCTCGATGCCTTGCTGCAGCGCTTCACGGATCAGCACCCGGACGTGCTCAACACCCGCCGCCTGATCAAGGAACTGGAAGACCAGAAGCGCCGTGAGGTGGCCGAGCTGCGCCGTGCGGCGGCGGCATCCCCCACCTCGCCGGTGATCGAGAACAACCCCGCCATCGTCGAAATCACCCGCACGCTGGCCTCTGCCGAAGTGCAGGTGGCGTCCCTGCGTGCCCGCGTCGGTGAGTACGAAGGCCGTGCCGCCCGCCTGCGCGAGCAGCTCAAGGTGGCGCCGCAGATGGAAGCCGAGCTGGCCCAGCTCAACCGCGACTACGAAATCCACCGCAAGAACTACCAGGACCTGGTGTCGCGCCGCGAAACCGTGCTGATGAGCGGCGAGCTGGAAAGCACGTCCAACCTGGCCGATTTCCGGGTGGTCGAACCGCCGCAGGTGTCCCGCCGCCCGGTGGCGCCCAACCGGGCCCTGCTGTTGCCGGTGGCCCTGCTGGCCGCGCTGGCCGCCGGCGTCGGCGTGACCTTCCTGGTCAGCCAGCTGCGCCCCGTGTTCTTCGATGCCTCGGCCTTGCGCGGCGTCACCGAGCTGCCCCTGCTGGGCGTGGTGACCCTGGTCAAGAACGACGCCATGCGCCGGCGCGAGTCCCGAAGTCTGCGGCGTTTCCTGCTGGCCATCATGGCCTTGGTCGTGTTGTTCCTCATCGGTATGGTGACCCTGTCGTACCGATCGAGCCTTTGAAGGTGATCTGAAAACATGTCCAGCTTGATTGAAAAGGCAGCCCAGCGGCTTGAGCAACTGCGACAGGCCGGTGCCGACATGCCCGCGGCGCCCGAGGCCACCGCACCCGAGGTCGCCGCACCGGCGCCCGCAGCCGCCCGGCCGGCGCCCGTGAAGGAGGCGCCCAAGACCGTTTCCAAGGCCGTCCGCCTTGACCTCGCCGCGCTCACCGAGGCGGGCTTCGTCACGCCGAACGCGCCGCGCGCCGTCATCGCCGACCAGTACCGCGTCATCAAGCGCCCCCTGATCGCGAACGCCACCGGCAAGGGCGCGTCGGTGGTGCAGCATGGCAACCGCATCATGGTGACCAGCGCCATGCCCGGCGAAGGCAAGAGCTTCACGGCCATCAACCTGGCGATGAGCATCGCCATGGAGCTGGACTACACCGTCCTGCTGGTTGATGCCGACGTGTCGCGCCCCTCGATCATGAAGACGCTGGGCCTGCCACCCGGCCCCGGCCTGCTGGACCTGCTGACCAACAAGCAGATGGAGATGTCGGACACGCTGCTGCGCACCAACGTGGACAAGCTCAGCCTGCTGCCCAGCGGCACGCCGCATCCGCGCGCCACGGAGCTGCTGGCCAGCGACGCCATGACCGATCTCATCGAAGAGATGGGCCACCGTTATCCCGACCGCATCATCATCTTCGATTCGCCGCCCCTGCTGCTGACCACCGAGTCGCGCGTGCTGGCCACGCACATGGGCCAGATCGTGGTGGTGGTGCAGGCCGAGAAGACGCTGCAATCCCAGGTCCGGCATGCGCTGACGACCATCGAGTCGTGCCCCATCAAGCTCATGGTGCTCAACCAGGTGCACGGCGGGGACCAGGACGCCTATGGTTATGGCTACGGTTACGGGCATGGTGCGTCGAGCGAAGCCCAAGCCTCAGAGGCCACGCCGGCTTGACCCGGATCACGGAGGTTTCCCTGTGACACATCGATCATCCCATCGGCCGGCCTCCTTCCCGGTGGCCACGCTGGTGCAGGCCTTGTCGGGCCTTCTCGTGCTGTCGCTGCATGCCCAGGTGAAGGCGCAGGAACTGCCAGCCGTGGCGGACGGGGTGCCGGTCGAGCAGCCGGTGGGGCCGCCGCCGCCCATCTGGGTGACGCCCCGCATTTCCATCAGCCAGGGCTTTTCCAACAACGGCGGCCTGACGACCCAGAACCGCGAGTCCGAACAGATCACCGAGATCAGCCCCGGCATCGGCGTGGTGGTCAACAAGCCGCGCCTCAAGGGCTTTTTCGACTACTCGCTGCGCGGCATCTACGACGCGCGCGACACGGTGCAGGACAACATCCAGCAGTCCCTGAACACCAACGGCACCTTCGAGGCCTGGGACAACCGGGCCTTCATCGATTTCTCGGGGCTCATCGGCCAGCAGGCCATTTCGGCGTTCGAGTCGCCGACCGTGGATTCCCTGGGCAACGACAACCTGTCCGAGACCTCCAGCTTCCGCATCTCGCCTTACCTGCGCGGCAACCTGACGGGCTCGGTGGACTACGAGCTGCGCTACAGCTGGCAGAGCACCCGCACCGACTCGCGGCTGCGTTCGGACATCACGTCCGAAGAAGGCCTGGCACGGCTGTCGCGTCAGGTCACCGGGCAATCGCTGGGCTGGACGCTCGAAGCCGGGCGCACGCAGCTCGACTACAGCTTCGGGCAGCGGCAAACCCTGGACGCAGTGACCGGGCGCCTGTACTACGCCCTGAACCCGACGCTGACCCTGTCGGCGCTGGTGGGCGTGGAGTCCAACGACCTGCTCACGACGGAAATGAAGTCCTACCGCTCCACCGGGCTGGGCTTCGAGTGGCGGCCCTCCGAGCGCACGCGCATCTTCGCCGAGCGCACCAACCGGTATTTCGGCAACGGCCACAACGTCGAGGTCGAGTACCGCAGCCGGCGCGCCATCTGGCGCTACACGGACTCCCGTGACGTGGTCACCAACCAGCTCGATGCCGCGGGTGCTTCCCAGGGTTCGCTGTACGGCATGATCGATGCGCTCTCCAACGAGCCCGATCCGGTGCGCCGCGCGCAGCAGGTGAATGCGGAGTTGCAGCGCCTGGGCCTGCCGGCCGACTTCCAGCTCAACCCGGGCTTCCTCACGTCGTCGGCGTCGGTGCAGCGCCTGCAGGAGCTCTCGCTGGGCCTGTTCGCTCCGCGCGACGCGCTGGTCTTTGCCGTGGCGCGCAACGCCGGGCGCCGCCTCAATCCCCTGATCACCCTCAGTGACGACTTCAGCATCGCCACCGACATCCGCGAGAAAGCCTGGCGCGTCACCTACGCCCACCGCATGACGCCCCTGACCTCGGTCAACGTGTCCTTCATCCGGCAGACCAACGAGGGCATCAACACCTCGTTCAGCAACACCCTGAAGACCTTGACGCTGGGTGCCAGCACGCGCCTGGCCGCCCGCACCAGCGCCACCGTGCAAGTCCGGCGCTCGTCCTACAGCGGCACCGCCCCCTACACGGAAACCGCCGTCCTGGGCGTTGTCACCCACCGGTTCTGATTCATGTACGAAGCCTATTACGGGTTGACCAGCAAACCCTTCCAACTCAACCCGGACCCCCGTTTCTATTACAGCAGCAAGCCGCACCGGCGCGCGCGCTCGTACCTGGTGTATGGCGTCATGCGTGGTGAGGGCTTCATCGTCATCACCGGCGAGGTGGGGGCCGGCAAGACCACCATCGTGCGCGACCTGCTCGACAGCCTGGAAAACGGCTCGGTGGTCGCGGCCCACCTGGTGAGCACGCAACTGGGGGCCGAAGACGCGCTCAAGCTGGTCTGCGCGGCGTTCGGCGTGCCGGTGCGCGGCACCGGCAAGGCCGACATGCTGATGGCGCTGGAGGCCTTCTTCATCACGCAGACGACCCAGGGCAAGCGCTGCCTGCTGATCGTGGACGAGGCGCAGAACCTGCAGCCGCAGGCGGTCGAAGAGCTGCGCATGCTCTCCAACTTCCAGTTCGGCGAGCAGGCCTTGCTGCAGACCTTCCTGGTCGGGCAACCCGAGTTCCGCACCATCCTGCAGGGCCCGGGCATGCTGCAGCTGCGCCAGCGCGTGACCGCGCGCTGCCACCTCGGTCCGCTGGACGAGGAGGACACCCGCGCTTACATCGAGCACCGGCTCAAATGCGCCGGCGCGGTGGACAAGCCGGTCTTCGAGCCGGCGGTGTTTGCCGGCATCTTCCAGCACAGCGGCGGCATTCCGCGCCGCATCAACACGCTGTGCGACCGCCTGCTGCTGCAAGGCTTCCTGTCTGAAGCGCCCACCCTGACGCTGGAGGCGCTCAACGAGGTGGTCACCGAAATGCACGCGGAGAACGCGGCGCCTGTGCCAGAGGCGCCCGCCACCGACGATCGCTGGGCGCACCTGCCCAGGGCAGGGGCGGGCACCGCCGAACGACCGTCCCTGGTCGACGGCATCGGTCCCGAAGACCTGGAGCTCGACGCCGACGTGGTGGACGGCATCGGCGAGGAACTCACCCGCGTGTCGGCCGAGCAGCTGAGCACGCGCCTGCTGCGCATGGAGCGCAGCGTGCTGCGCCAGGAGCGGGTCAGCCTGGAAATCCTCGGCGCCTTGAAGAAGATCGTCGCGGCGACCCGCAAGTCCCGCAACAACGGCAGCAACTGATCCCAAGGGGTTTTTCATGCCATCCCAAGCACCCATCAACGCGTTGACCATCGACGTCGAGGACTACTTCCAGGTCTCGGCCATGGCGCCCTACATCAACCGCGCCGACTGGGACCGCTGCGAGTGCCGGGTCGAACACAACATCGACCGCATCCTGCAACTGCTGGCGGCGAAGAACACCCATGCGACCTTCTTCACCCTGGGCTGGATCGCCGAGCGCTACCCCGACATGGTGCGCCGCATCGTGCGCGAGGGCCACGAGCTGGCCAGCCACGGCTACGGGCACCAGCGGGTGAGCGACCTCACCGAGGCCGAGTTCTTCGACGACATCACGCGCTCCAAGCGCCTGCTGGAAGACCTGGGCGGCCAGGCCGTCCTGGGCTACCGGGCGCCGAGTTTCTCGATCGGTGCGAACAACCTGTGGGCGCTCGACACGCTGAAGCGGGCGGGCTACCGCTACAGCTCCAGCATCTACCCGGTCAAGCACGACCACTACGGCATGCCCGACGCGCCGCGCTTCGCGTACGAAACCCGTGGCGGCATGATGGAAGTGCCTCCGACCACGCTGCGCCTGTTCAACCGCAACCTGCCGTCCAGCGGCGGTGGCTACTTCCGCCTCATGCCCTATGCGCTGTCTCGCTGGATGCTGCGGCAGGTGAACCGGCAGGACGCGCAATCCGCCATCTTCTACTTCCACCCCTGGGAGATCGACCCCGGCCAGCCGCGGGTGGCCGGCATCGACCTGAAGACGCGCTTCCGCCACTACGTCAACATCGGCCGCACCGAACAGCGCCTCGCGCGCCTGCTGGACGATTTCCAATGGGGCCGCATGGACCAGATTTTCATGGGTGACCGCAAAGAGGTGCCCGTTGTCTGAGTCTGCTCCTCTGCGCATCCACCGCCTCGACAGCGCCCAAGCCGATCTCGTCGCCCGCTGGGACGCCTTCGTCCTGGCGCAGCCGCAGGCCACGTTCTTCCACCGCGCGGGCTGGCAGACGGTCATCCGCGATGTCTTCCGCCACGACACCTACTTTCTCTACGCCGAGTCCGGCGGCGAGATCCAGGGCGTGCTGCCGCTGGCGCACGTCAACAGCCGCCTGTTCGGCAATGCGCTGACCGGCTTGCCGTTCGCGGTGTACGGCGGTGCGGCCGCGGCCACGCCCGAAGCCGCCGCCGCGCTCGAAGCCGAGGCCCAGCGCCTGGCCGTCGAGCTGGGCACGGACCACCTGGAGCTGCGCCACATCGAGCGCCGCCACAGCGACTGGCCGGTGCAGGAGCTCTACGTCACCTTCCGCAAGGCGATCCTGCCCAAGGAAGAGGACAACATGCTGGCCATCCCGCGCAAGCAGCGCGCCATGGTGCGCAAGGGCATCAAGAACGCGCTGACCTCGCACATCGACCCGACCGTCGACCGCTTCTTCGCCTTGTATGCCGACAACGTGCACCGCCACGGCACGCCGGCCATGCCCAAGCGCTACTTCGCGACCCTGCTCAAGACCTTCGGCGCCGACGCCGAGGTGCTGACCGTGTGTTCGGCCGAGGGCCGCCCGCTGTCCAGCGTGCTCAGCTTCTACTTCCGTGATGAGGTGCTGCCGTACTACGCCGGCGACGACGAAGCTGCCCGCGACCTGGCCGCCAACGACTTCAAGTACTGGGAGCTCATGCGCCTGGCCTGCGCGCGCGGGCTCAAGGTGTTCGACTACGGGCGCAGCAAGGAGGGCACGGGTCCCTATGCGTTCAAGAAGAACTGGGGTTTCGAGCCCACGCCGCTGAACTACGAGTACCGCCTGTACAAGCGCGAGGCCATTCCGCAGAACAACCCAGCGAACGCCAAGTACAAGCTGCTGATCGCCACCTGGCGGCGCCTGCCCATCGGCGTGGCCAACTGGCTGGGACCTTTCATCGTGCGCAATCTGGGCTGACCGAACGCCACCTTGACGCACCATGGCCAACCTGCTGTACCTTGTTCACCGACTGCCGTACCCGCCCAACAAGGGCGACAAGGTGCGCTCGTACCACCTGTTGCGCCACCTGCTGCAGAAGCACCGCGTGTTCCTGGGCACCTTCATCGACGACCCCGATGACGAGCAGCACCTGCCCACCCTGAAGACCCTGTGCCCGGACCTGCACGTCGAGCGCATCGCGCCGCGCCAGGCCAAACTCATGAGCGCCACCGGCCTGCTGCGCGGCGAGGCGCTCACGCTGGCCTACTACCGCAACGCCGGCATGCGCCGCTGGGTCGAGCAGGTGGCCCGGTCCCACGAGCTGCAGGCCAGCGTGGTGTTCTCCGGCGCCATGGCGCAGTACGCCCAGCCGCTGGCGCCGGACGTGCCGATGCTGGTCGATTTCGTCGACGTCGATTCGGCCAAGTGGACGCAGTACGCGCCCGCGCACCGCTGGCCGATGTCCGCCGTGTACCGGCGCGAGGGCGAACGCCTGCTGGCCTACGAACGCGAAGTGGCCGCGCAGGCGCGCCGCTCGTTTTTCGTCACCCCGAACGAGACCGCGCTGTTTCTCTCGCACGCACCCGAGGCGCAAGGCCAGGTGCAGTCGCTCAGCAACGGCGTGGACGCCGATTTCTTCGCCCCGGACCCTGCGCGCACCAACCCGTTCGCGGCCAACGAGCAGGCGATCGTGTTCACCGGCGCCATGGACTACTGGCCCAACATCGACGGCGTGAGCTGGTTCGTCTCGGACATGCTGGCGCGCCTGCGCGCGCACTGGCCGCGGGCGCGCTTCTACATCGTGGGCCGCAGCCCCTCGCCACAGGTGCAGGCGCTGGCCGGCGAGCACGTGGTGGTCACCGGCACCGTGCCCGACGTGCGGCCCTACCTGCAGCACGCCGCCGCCGTGGTGGCACCGCTGCGCGTGGCGCGCGGCATCCAGAACAAGATCCTCGAAGCCATGGCCATGGAGCAGGCGGTGATCACCGTGCCTTCGTGCGCCGAGGCCATCGGCGCGAGCAGCGCGCAGGGCCTGCTGCGTGCCGAGGACGCCGACGGTTTCCTTCAGGCGCTCCAGCAACTGCTCGACGCGCCGCTGGCGCAGGCCGCCGCGCTTGGCCGCGAGGCCCGCCGCTTCGTGCTGCAGGGCTTCAGCTGGCAGGCCCACCTGAGCGGCATCGACGCCTGCCTCGACGATCCCCACAACCTCAACGCCACCGTGCAGGAGGCGCACTGACATGTGCGGCATTTCCGGCCTGTTCGACACCCAGGGCCTGCGCAGCTACGACCGCGCGCTGGTCTCCCGCATCAACAACATCCAGGCCCACCGGGGCCCGGACGAGGACGACCTGCACCTCGAACCCGGCCTTGCCCTGGGGCACCGGCGCCTGTCGGTGATCGACCTGGCCACGGGCCAGCAGCCGCAGTTCAACGCCGACGCCAGCGTGGGCATCGTGTTCAACGGCGAGATCTACAACTTCCAGGAGCTCGTGCCCGAGCTCAAGGCCCTGGGCTATGTGTTTCGCACGCGCAGCGACACCGAGGTGATCGTGCATGCCTGGTCCGCCTGGGGCACGGCCTGCGTGCACCGGCTGCGCGGCATGTTCGCCTTCGCCATCTGGGACCGCGCGCAGCAGACGCTGTTCCTCGCGCGCGACCGCATGGGCGTCAAGCCCATGCACTACGCCTGGCTGCCCGACGGCAGCTTCATCTTCGGCTCCGAGCTCAAGGTGATCACCGCCCACCCCGGTTTCGTGCGCGAGATCGACCCCAAGGCGGTGGAGGACTACTTCTCGTTCGGCTACGTGCCCGACCCGCGCTGCATCTACCGCAACGCCCACAAGCTGCCGGCGGCGCACACGCTGCTGCTGCACCGGGGCGAGGCCGGGCAGCCGGCGCCCGTGCCGTACTGGGACGTGCAGTTCACCAACGACAACCCGATCGACCAGGCCGACGCCGAGGTCGAGCTGCGCGAGCGCGTGCGCGAGTCTGTGAAGCTGCGCCTGATCGCCGACGTGCCGCTGGGCGCCTTCCTCTCGGGCGGGGTCGATTCCAGCGCCGTGGTCGCGACCATGGCCGGCCTGTCCGACACGCCGGTGCAGACCTGCGCGATCGGCTTCGACGACCCGCGCTTCAACGAATCCGAATTCGCCCAGCAGGTGGCCGACCGCTACAAGACCGATCACCGGCTGGAGATCGTCAAGAGCGACGACTTCGACCTGATCGACACCCTGGCCTGGCTCTACGACGAACCCTACGCCGACAGCTCCGCCATCCCGACCTACCGCGTCTGCGAGATGGCGCGCAAGCACGTCACCGTGGCGCTCTCGGGCGACGGCGGCGACGAGAGCCTGGGCGGCTACCGGCGCTACCGCATGCACCTGGGCGAGGAGCGCGTGCGCAACCGCCTGCCCCAGGGCCTGCGCCAGCCGGTGTTCGGCACGCTGGGCCGGCTCTACCCCAAGGCCGACTGGGCGCCGCGCATGTTCCGCGCCAAGACCACCTTCCAGGCCATGGCCATGGACAGCGTGCAGGCCTACCACCACAGCATGTCGCACCTGCGCGCCGACCAGCGCGCGCGCCTGTTCTCGCCCGCCTTCCAGCGCGAGCTGGGCGGCTACAACGCCATCGAGGTGTTCCGCGAGCACGCCCAGCGCGCGCAGACCGACGACCCGCTGGCCCTGATCCAGTACCTGGACTACAAGACCTGGCTGGTGGGCGACATCAACACCAAGGTGGACCGCGCCGCCATGGCGCACTCGCTGGAAGTGCGCGAGCCGCTGATGGACCACCAGCTCATCGAATGGCTGGCCACGCTGCCCAGCGATCTGAAGATCCAGGGCGGGGAGGGCAAGGCGGTGTTCAAGAAGGCCTTCGAGCCGCTGCTGCCGCACGACGTGCTGTACCGGCCCAAGATGGGCTTCTCGGTGCCGCTGGCCAAGTGGCTGCGCGGGCCGCTGGCGCAGCGCATGCGCGAATCGGTGCTGAGCCCGCGCATGCTGGACTCGGGCTACTTCAATGCCCCCGTGCTGGAGCGCATGGTGAAAGAACACCTGAGCGGCCAGTCCGACCATTCCACGCCCTTGTGGATGCTGATCATGTTCGACGCGTTCCTGCGACAGAACGAGAAGCGCGCGCCCGACTGACGGGCCCAGAATTCATTTCAGGAGGAAGTTTGTGAGCAACAAGAAGAAGGTGCTGCTGGTCGGCGCCGGCAACATCGCCAAGACCCACGCGGCCGCGCTGCGCGAAATCCCGGATGTGGAGCTGTACGGCGTGTTCGACGTGAACGCCGCCACCGCCCAGGGCCTGGCCAAGGAATTCGGCGCGGGCCGCGTGTTCCCCACCATCGAGGAAGCCGCTGCGTCGGAGGCCGACACCGTGCACGTGCTGACGCCGCCGGACTTCCACCTGTCCTCGGCCATGCCGTTCATTGCGGCGGGCAAGACCGTGCTGCTGGAAAAACCGGTGGGTGTGAGCACCGCCGAGTGCGAGCAGATGCGCGAGGCCGCCGCCCGCTCCGGCGCCGTGATCGGCGTCAACCAGAACCTGGTGTTCAACCCGGCCTACGTGCAGCTCAAGGAGGCCATTGCCTCGGGCCGCCTGGGCAAGCCGCGTTACCTCGACTACGTGTACGAAGTGCCGCTGCGCCAGCTGGCCGCGCGCCAGTTCGGTCACTGGATGTTCCGCAAGCCGCTCAACATCCTGCTGGAGCAGGCGGTGCACCCGCTGTCCCAGGTGCTCGACCTGGCCGGCTCGGTGCGCGAGCTCTCGCTGCTGGCCGAGGACCCGGTGGAGATCTCGCCCGGTGTGGGCCTGCACAACGCCTGCCAGGTGTCGCTGCGCTGCGAGCGCATGCCGGCCCACATGCGCTTCCACGTGGGCGCCGAATTCACCGTCTGCCGCATGACCGTGGTCTGCGACGACGGCGTGGCCGTGGCCGACATGTTCGCCAACCAGTTCCACACCCTGGAGCGCACCGCCTACATGGAGCCGGTGGACGCCTGGCTGTCGGCGCGCGCCACCGGCAAGCAGGTGGTGTCGCAAGGCTTCTCCGTGCTGCGCGACTACGTCATGGCCACCGCCAAGCTCAAGCCGCGCTCCGACCCCTTCTACCTCGGCATGAAAGGCAGCCTGCAGGCCTTCTACCGGGAGCTGCAGAGCCAGGGCAAGCCCCGCATCGACCTGGACTTCGGCGCCGAGCTGGTCTCGGTGTGCGAGCAGATGGTCGAAGGCTTCAAGCCCCTGCCCGAGCGCGCCGCACCGGCACCCAAAGTCGCGCCCACGGGCGAGCTGGTCGTGGTGCTGGGTGGCACCGGCTTCATCGGTTCGCACACCGTGGCGGCCCTGCTGGACCAGGGCCACCCCGTGCGCGTGATGGCGCGCGGCGTGAGCAACCTGCAGCCCGTCTTCAGCCGGCCCGGCGTGGAGATCGTGCGCGGCGACGTCAAGAACAAGGCCGATCTGGAGCGCGCGATCGCCGGTGCCCCCTATGTGGTCAACCTCGCGCACGGCGGGGGCGGCGCCAACTTCGAGGCCATCCGCGCGGCGATGGTGGACTCCGCCGTCATGGTCGCCAACGTGTGCCGCGAGGCCGGTGTGAAGCGCATGGTGCACGTGGGCTCCATCGCCAGCCTGTTCCTCGGTGACGCGGGCGAGACCATCACCGGCACCACGCCGCCGGACCCCCGGCCCGAGACGCGCGCCGACTACGCGCGCGCCAAGACCCTGGCTGACCAGGCCCTGATGGACATCCACCACCAGACCGGTTTCCCCATCGTGCTGATGCGCCCCGGCCTCGTGGTCGGTTCGGGTACCTCGCCGTTCCACAGCGGCCTGGGCTTCTTCAACAACGACCAGCACTGCGTGGGCTGGAACGGCGGCCAGAACGCGCTGCCCTGGGTGCTGGTGGGCGATTGCGCTTCGGCCATCGTGGCGGCGGTCAACGCGCCGACCGCACCGGGGCGGGCCTACAACCTGGTGGGCGATGTGCGCCCGAGCGCGCGCGAGTACCTCGCCGACCTGTCGCGCACCGTCGGCCGGCCGCTGAAGTTCGTGCCGTCCTCGCCCACGGGCCTGTGGCTGGTGGAGATGGGCAAGTGGCTGATCAAACGCGTGACCGGCCGTGCCGTGCCCCGGCCCTTCAAGCGCGACCTGATGTCGCGCGGCCTGCTGGCCCGCATCGATTGCAGCAACGCCAAGCACGACCTGGGCTGGAAGCCCGTGGCCGATCCGGCCGAATTCCACCGCCAGGCCATGGCGGTGCATGCCGGGGACGGTTCTGCATGAGCGAGGGCGCACGCCCTGTGCGCGTGCTGCTGCACGCCTTCTCGACCTTCAAGCTCGGAGGGCCGCAGGCGCGTTTCGTGCAGCTGGCCAATGCCCTGGGGCCGGGCTACCGCCACCTCATCGTGGCGATGGACAACTGCTTCGACGCCGGTGAACGGCTGGACCCGTCGGTGTCCTGGGAGCCGATGCGGCTGGAGGTGGTCAAGGGCGGTGCGCTGGCCAACCGGGGCGCCTTTCGCGCCTTGCTCCAGCGCCTGAAGCCCGACCTGCTGCTGTCCTACAACTGGGGTGCCATCGAATGGGCGGCGGCGAACCTGCCGCGCGTGGTGCCGCACGTGCACGTGGAAGACGGTTTCGGGCCCGAGGAGGCGGCACGCCAGCTGCCGCGCCGGGTCTGGATGCGGCGCGTGCTGCTGGGCTGGAACCGGGTCTCGGTGGTGGTGGCTTCGCGCAACCTGGAGCGCATGGCCACCGGCGTGTGGAAGCTGCCGGCGAAGCAGGTCAGCTTCATCCCGAATGGTGTGGACATTCCCGCCGGCGCGCGCGCGGCCGACGACGCCGGTCGGCCGGTGCGCATCGGCACGGTGGCCGGGCTGCGGCCCGAGAAGAACATCGCGCGGCTCATCCGCGCGTTCGCGGGCGTGCGCGCCCTGCGGCCGGCCCGCCTCATCGTGGTCGGCGACGGCGCGCAGCGCGGCGAGCTGCAGGCGCTGGCGCAGGCGCTCGGCGTGGCCGCCGACGTGGAGTTCACCGGCTACCTCAAGGACCCGTCCGCTCGCCTGAGCGACTTCGACCTGTTCGCCCTGTCGTCGGACACCGAGCAACTGCCGATCGCGCTGCTCGAAGCCATGGCCGTGGGCATGCCCGTGGTGGCCACGCGCGTGGGCGATGTGGGCGACATTCTTTCGGACGTCTCGCCCGACAACCTGTGCGAGCCGAAGGATGGCCCGTTCGCCGCTGCCTTGTCCCTCGCCCTGGAGCGCCGGCCGATGTGGCCGACCTGGGCCGGGGCAGGCCGTGCGAAGGTGCAGGCGTCGTACTCCAAGGACCTCATGACCGCCCACTGGAAGCGGGTGTTCGACGGCCAACTTCACCGATCCCCGGCGGCCTGAGGCCGCTCGACCCATGAAAATCCTGTACCACCACCGCACGGCGTCCAAGGACGGCCAGGCCGTCCACATCGAAGAGATGATCGAGGCCCTGCGCGGCGAAGGGCACGAGGTGCGCGTGGTCAGCCCGGCCGGCGACGAGCCCGAGGCCGGCGCGACGCCGGGGCAGGGCGGTGGCAACGGCCAGATGGGCAGCGACATGGGCTGGGTGCACCGCCTCAAGGCCCTGATGCCCAAGGCCGTGTACGAACTCATGGAGCTGGCCTACAGCCTGCTGGCCTACCGCAAGCTGATGAAGGCCGCGCGCGATTTCCAGCCCGACGTCATCTACGAGCGCTACAACCTCTTCCTGCTCAGCGGGCTGATGGCCAAGAAGCGCCTGGGCATCCCCCTGCTGCTGGAGGTGAACTCGCCGCTGGTGTTCGAGCGCTCCCAGCACAGCGGCGGCCTGGCCCTGAAGGCGCTGGCCCGCTGGGCCGAGGGCGTGGCCTGGCGCGGCGCGGACTGCGTGCTGCCGGTGACCAACGTGCTGGCCGACCACGTGCGCGCCCGGGGCGTGCCCGAGTCGCGCATCCAGGTCATTCCCAACGGCATCAACCGCGCCCACTTCGCCCAGGCGCCGACCCAGGCCGCCGCCAAGGCGCAGCTGGGCCTGCAGGGCCGCCTGGTGCTGGGCTTCACCGGCTTCGTGCGCGACTGGCATGGCGTGGACCGCATCGTCGACTGGATGGCGTCGCCCCAGGCGCCTTCGCACACCCACCTGCTGGTGGTGGGCGACGGCCCGGTGCGCGAGGCGCTCGAACAGCAGGCCCGGCGCCTGGGCCTGGCCGACCGCGTGACCTTCACCGGTGTGATCCACCGCGACCGGGTGCCCGCGCACGTGGCCGCCTTCGATGTCGCCCTGCAGCCTGCCGTGACGCCCTATGCGTCGCCGCTGAAGCTGATGGAGTACCTGGTGCTGGGCAAGGCCGTCGTCGCGCCCGCCACCCCCAACCTGCGCGAAGTGCTGACCCACGAGGACAACGCCCTGCTGTTCGACGAGGCCGTGCCCACCGGCATGCAGGACGCGCTGACGCGGCTTTGCACCGACGACGGCCTGCGCGAGCGGCTGGCTGTCGCGGCGCACGACACCATCGACCGCCTCAGCCTCACCTGGACGGGCAACGCCCGGCGGGTGGTGGCGCTGTCGACTTCCCTGGCCCAGGCTTCCCCGACGAGGTGAACCATGACGACGCGAAGCACCGACTCTCTCTCGAGCAAGGCGGCCCTGGGCGGCCTGTTGCTGGTGATGCTGATCGCGTTCGGCCTGCGCTTCCTGGCGATCCGGGCCGATGGCGGCCTGTGGTTCGATGAAGTCTTCGGCGCGAGCTACGTCAACCTGAATCCGCTGGACGTGGTGGTCGCGGTGATGCGCTTCGACATCCATCCGCCGCTGTACTACCTGCAGCTCAACGCCTGGGGCGTGTTCTCGAAACAGGACACCTGGCTGCTCCTGAACTCGGTGTTCTGGAGCCTGGCGTCGATCGGGGTGGTCTACCTCGGCGTGGCCGCGCGGGCCGGCCGCAGCGCCGCGCTGCTGGGCGCGGCCTTCACGGCGCTGCTGGGCAGCGAGATCTACTACGCCTCCGACCTGCGCATGTACGCCATGCTGGGCTGCAACGTGCTGCTGCTCTGGTACTGCGTCGACCAATGGCTGCTGCACGGCCGGCGCGGCCACTGGTGGGCCATGTGCCTGCTGGTGCTCTCGCTGTCCATGCTGCACAGCATCGCTTTCATCGCCGTGGGTTCGGTGCTGTGCTACACGCTGATCCGCTGCTGGGTGGCCGGCGAGCGCCACCGCCTCAAGCCCCTGCTGGGGTTCATCGGTATTTCGGGTGTGCTGCTGCTGCCCTGGCTGGCGAACGCCAGCTTCCGCTCGGTCTCGCACACCCGCCTGCCGAACGTGGACAACGTGGCCCAGACCATCGGCGGCTGGCTGCTCGGTTACTTTCCCGGCGCCTCGACCACGCAGTACGCCGTGGCCGCCGCCCTGGTGCTGGCCCTGGTGCTCTACCTGCTGGTGTTCGGCTCGGCCTACGTGAGGGCCTGCGTGGTCTCGTTCGTGGTGATGCCGGTGCTGGTGGTGGGCACCATCTCGCTGGTGCTGCGGCCGATCTGGCTGGACCGCACGCTGGCCTACACCGCGCCTTTCCTCGCCGTGGCGCTGGCGGTGCACCTGCACGAACGCCTGCGGCCCGACGCGCGCCTGCGGGTGTGGGGCGCGGCGCTGCTGGTGGCCTTGCTGGCTTTCGGGGCGCTCTACGGCGCCGGCTGGGAGCGGTTGCAGACCCCGCGCAAGATGGACTTCCACCAGGTCGCCCGGCACATCGCGCAGCACAACACCGAGCGCCGCGACATCTACGTGCCTTCGAACGTGCGCTACTGGGCCATGGCCCGTTACCTCCAGGGCCCGGGCTGGGGCAGCCTGCTCGCGATCCAGGACCCGGCGAAGATCGACGACTCCGATACCTGGCGGCGCATCTACCAGAAGCTGGGCGACACCTGGCTGGAGCGGCTGCACCTGAAGGGCACGGCGCGTTTCATCGACACGCCCCACGGCCGCCTGTGGATCGGCTACAGCCCGCTGCCCGACGAGGTGGTGGCGCGCGGCTACTACCTCGTGGGCGACAACAACGACCGCAACAAACCCCAGGCCTGTCCGCAAGGGCGCGAGACGGCCCGGCAAAGTTTTGAAGGTGTGATGGTGTTTGAATGCAGAAATCCCTGAAGCCCCTTCGCATCCTGCTGTTCTCCAGCCTGTACCCGAGCGAGGTGCGGCCCATCCACGGCATCTTCGTCGAGACCCGCCTGCGCGAGCTCCTCAAGACCGGGCAGGTCGAGGCCAAGGTGGTGGCGCCGGTGCCCTGGTTCCCACTGAAGTCCGCGCGCTTCGGCGAGTACGCGCAGTTCGCCGCCACGCCGCGCCGGGAGCAGCGCAACGGGCTGGAGGTGCACCACCCGCGCTACCTGCTGCTGCCCAAGGTCGGCATGAACCTCGCGCCCTACACCATGGCCCTGGGGGCCCTGGCCACGGTGCGGCGCCTGCAGAAGCAGGGCTTCGACTTCGACCTGATCGACGCCCACTACTACTACCCCGACGGCGTGGCCGCAGGGCTGCTGGCGCGCTGGCTGAAAAAGCCCTTCGTCGTGACCGCGCGCGGCACCGACCTCAACCTCATCCCCGAATACCCCTTTCCGCGCAAGCTCATCCTCGAGACCGCGGCACAGGCGCAGGCCTCCATCGGCGTGTGCCGCGCGCTCATGGATTCGCTCGCCGCCCTGGGTGCCGACCCGGGCAAGCTCAACACCTTGCGCAACGGCGTCGACCTCGAGCGCTTCACCCCCGAGCCGCGCGAGGCCGCGAGGCAGCGCCTGGGCCTGGACGGGCAGGGCCCGTACCTGCTGTCGGTGGGGCACCTGATCGAACGCAAGGGCCATCACATCGCCATCGAGGCGCTGCCGGCCCTGCCGGGCGTGACGCTGCTGGTGGCCGGGGGCGGGCCGGAGCAGGGCGCCCTGAAGGCGCTGGCCGCCCGCCTGGGCGTGACCGAGCGCGTGCGCTGGGTGGGCGTGGTGCCGCAGACCGAACTCAAGTGGTGGTACAGCGCGGCCGATGCGCTGGCCCTGTGCTCCAGCCGCGAAGGCTGGGCCAACGTGCTGCTGGAGGCCATGGCCTGCGGCACACCGGTGATCGCCACCAACATCTGGGGCACGCCGGAGGTGGTCAGCCAGCCCGCGGCGGGCCTTCTCATGGAACGCCGCGACGGGCCCGCCCTGGCACAGGCCTGGCGCCAGTTGATGGGCGATCTGCCCACGCGCGCCGCCACGCGCGCGCACGCGGAAACCTTTTCCTGGGACTCCACCACCCAGGGACAACTCGACATCTTCAGGAGGTTCGCATGACCGAAGGCTTGCTGCTGCTGGCCCAACTGGTGCTGCTGGCGCTGCTGCTGCTCGCGGTGCGGCGCAAGGCCCGCGACCCGAAGACGCCCGACCTGGGTTTCTTCTCCTACGAGGTGCTCAGCGATGACGCACCGCCGCCGCCGAAGAAAAAGCACTAGGAGCCATCGCCATGCGTGACCTGCTGGTCTTCGGGGCCATGTTGCTCTTCGTGCCCCTGGGCCTGTCGAATGCCTTCGTCGGCTACCTGCTGTGGGGGTGGGCCGGCCTGATCGCCATGAACAGCTACGTGCACGGTTTCATGGGTGTCGTGCCCTTCGTGCAGCTGTTCGCCCTGGTGACCATGGGTTCGCTGCTGATGCGCAACGGCGACCGGTTCGAGCGCATCGAGATCAACCGCACCACCGTGCTGATGATGCTGTTCGTCGTGCACGGCTTCTTTGTCGCACTGTTCGCCTACCCGGGCCTGGACCGCAACTGGGAGCTCTTCGGCAACCTGACCAAGACCGTGCTGTTCTGCCTGCTGATGCCGGTGTTCGTCACCTCGCGCTACCGCATCCACGCGATGGTGGTGATGGTCGTGCTGGCGACCAGCTTCCACGGCGCGCTCGACGGCCTCAAGTTCATCGCCAGCGGTGGCGGGCACAACGCGCGCGGCATCGCCAAGTTCGGCGACAACAACCACTTCGCCATGGTGTTGCTGATGGTGCTGCCGCTGCTGTACTACCTCTACCAGATCTCCTCGCGCAAGCTGGCCAAGGCCGGCTTTGCCGTGATGCTGCCGCTGACGGCCTTCGCCGTGGTGGCCACCGCCTCGCGCGGCGCCCTGATCGGCCTGTGCGTGATCGTGCTCTTCATTCTCATGAAAAGCCGCAACCGCGTGATCGGCATCGTGATCGTGGCCATCAGCGTGGCGGTGGTGGTGCAGCTGGCGCCCGATTCCTGGTCCGAGCGCATGGAAACCATCAAGACCGCCAAGGAAGACGACTCCCTGCTGGGCCGCTTCGGCGCCTGGCGGGTGAGTTCGTCCATCGCGCTGTCCAACCCGGTGTTCGGCGGCGGCTTCCGGGCGGTGCAGTCGTCCGTGCTCTGGGACGGCTTCAAGGACGGCCCGACCCTGCTGCCCTTCATCGAGGTGGCGCCCAGCAGCCCGTCGGGCCTGGCGGCGCACAGCATCTGGTTCGAGGTCATGGGCGACATGGGGTTCATCGGCTTCTTCCTGTTCGTGGCGCTGGTGGCCAACGCCTTCCTCACGCGCCGCGAGATCCTGAAGCTGACCAAGGGGCGAGGGCCCTCGCTGCGATGGGCGTCCGACCTGGCCGACATGCTGGGCGCGGCCCTGCTGGCCTTCGTGGTCACCGGCTCGCTGCTCAGCGCTGCCTACTTCGAGCTGCCCTACATCTTCCTGATCCTGATGGAGGTGCTCAAGCAGCACGTTCTGAAGACCGTGGCGGCCGACAGCAAGGCCGCCACGAAGGTCTTGCGGCCCGAGCCGCTCAGCCCGCCGCGTCCTTCTTGAACAGCAGCGCTGCGGCGCTGTCCTGGAAGCGCCGAAGTTCGGCCTCGATCGGCGGCTTCATCAGCATGACGCAGACATACCAGGCGGCGACGAACATGATGCCGTTGAACAGCAGGCTGAAGAAGATCGGGAAGTTGGGGTGCACGTAGGTCTTGAGCACGTAGCTGAAGGCCCCGGTGATCAGCGCGATCAGCGCGATGTGCACATTGCCCTTGAGCCACTGGCGCACGCCCAGCCCGAAATACACCTTGTTGACCATGACGTAGAGCGGGATGCCCACGATCTGGCCGATGGCCATGGCGATGCCGAAGCTCACCAGGGTACCGTCGAACAGCACGATGGCCAGCGCCACCTTGATCAGGAGCACCAGCAGCGAGGGCACGGCGGCCGCGTAGGGCTTGCCGATGCTGGTGAGGGCCGGCGTGACCAGGCGAAAGAGAATGCCGGCGGCGCCCGTGAGGCACAGCCAGGGAATGACGTCGATGCTGGCGACCCATTGCGGGCCGAACAGGAAGAGGATGATCTCTCGGTCCATCACGGTCATCCAGACCATGGCCGGGATGATCACCACCGAGATGTAGGACGAGGCCTGCTGGATCGCCGCCGCCATGTCTTCCTGGGCGTGGTGCAGCTTCGAGAGGTAGGGCAGCGCGAAGTAGTCGATGGTCGACTTGAGCACCGTGTAGGGCAGGGACACCGCCGAGGCGGCCTTGCTGAAATAACCCACGGCGGCGGGCGTGCTCATCTTGCCGAGCATCACATCGGGCAGCGCCGCATCCAGCGCGGCGACGGTGGAGGTAACGATGGTGCCGGTGCCGAAATGGGTGATCTTCTTCCAGCCCTTGAGACTGGGCAGCCAGGGCATGGGCGTGGTGGAGTACAGGTGGTAGGCCGCGCCGGTGACGATGATGTTGACCAGGTTGGCCCAGGCCATGGTCATGTGGCCGTGGCCCGTGTAGGCCAGGGCGATGGTGGTGACGAAGTAGGTCACGACGGAAATCGCCATGACCTTGGAGGTCCGCTTGACCTCCAGGTTGCGCGTGAGCAGGGCGTAGGGGATGGAGCCGAACGGAATGAAGACGAAGCCGACGGCCAGCACCTTGACCACGTCGCCGACCTCGGGCGTCTTGAAGAACACCGACCACACGTCGGACGTGAAGAACAGGATCGCGGCGACCGTCCAGGAGGTCACCAGCAACACGCCCAGCGCGGTGCGGATGGTCTGCTGCGTGACCTCTTTCTCCTTGACGATGTACGAGAACACCCCGAAGTCGCGGAACACGTGCGCGAACGTGATGAGGATCGCGCTCATCGAGAAGATGCCGATGTCCGTCGGGGTCAGCAGGCGGGCCAGGATGACCGACAGGGCAAAGTTGGCCACGGTGGCGCCATTGCTCACCAGAAACTGGAGGCCGATCTTTTTTCTTATGTTCAACGGAGGTTCCCGGATTTTTGTTGGGGCCGGGCGGCACGTGGGTGCGGCGGCGCGGCGGTGGCAAGTGCCTCTGGGCGGTTCACGGGGGGCTCAGGTGTGCGTCGCATTGTAGTGAGCCGATATGACCCGACGGCATCCGGCATCGAAGGTTTTCCAGTGGTACGGCAGTGTGTACGCGTTTCGTCACATTTGGGGCGCTCAAGTCCACGCCGGATGTGAAGCAATGTGGATTCAGTCTGCCTTTTTTGCGTGTCAGAGTAGTCAACATTTGTTACATTGAGGTCTCCAATTCAATGGAGTTCCGTCATGTTGACCTGTTTTGGTGAAGGCGTGAGCGCGGCGAAACTGGATCGGGAACCATTCAAGTTCCGGCACAACCTGGTGGGGCACCCGGCGCTGGACATGGGCAATCTGGCGCGGGTCATTCCGGCCCTGCCCAAGGACCAGGTGATGTACTCCATCCGGCAGCTCCAGAACGGCGACGACTTCGAAACCACCTTCCGGCACCGCCCCGAGGAACAGTCGATCGAAGCCACGATCGAGAACCTCCGGGTCTCGGACTCCTACATCATGGTCAGCTCGCCGCAGGTGGAGGCCTCCTTTGCCAGCCTCTACAAGGAACTGATCGGCGACGTGGAGGCCCTGATGCGCGAACGGGGCGTGGGGGGCGAGGCCATCACACCCAAGCTGTACCTCTTCATCGCTTCGCCCAACAGCGTGACGCCGTTCCACATCGATCGCTATTCCACCTTCCTGATGCAGTTTCGCGGCAGCAAGCAGGTGACGGTGTCGCAGCCCTGGGACGACCGCGTGGTGTCGGTCAAGGACTGCGAGAACTACGTCTCCTACGTGAACACCCGCCTGCCGTGGACCCCGGAGAAGGACGCCTACGCCACGGCCTACGACTTCAGTCCGGGCGAGGCACTGCACATCCCGTTCGTTTCGGGCCACCATGTCCGCAACGGGTCGGAGGACGTCTCCATTTCCATGTCCATCATCTTCAACACCCGCCAGACCATGGCCTGGCGCAGCGCGTTGAACTTCAATCAGCGGGCGCGCAAGGTGCTGCGGCGCGTGGGCCTGGCACCCGCGCCCGTGGGCCACCGCCCCCTGAGCGACAGCGCGAAGGCGCGTTTCTGGACGGCCTGGGCGCGGCTGCGGTACCACTGATGCCGGGTCCGAGCAGGTTGCCAGAGGGTGCCGCCGGTGCCATGACGCCGGCGCTGTCCGTGTGGCTCGATCTGTGCCGGGTGATCGCGGCCCTGGCGGTCTACATCGGCCATGCGGTGTACCTCAAGGTGGCGCCGTTGTCGCTCTCGCTCACCTGGCACCGCTCCGCCGACGATGCGGTGATCGCCTTTTTCGTGATCTCCGGCCTGGTGATCGCGCACACCACCCGCGAGCAGCCCGGCGCCGGCGGGCGCTATGCGCTGGCGCGCCTCTCCCGGGTCTACTCGGTGGCGCTGCCGGCCGTGCTGCTGGCCCTGGCCGTCGACCTGGTCGGGATGCGGCTCAACCCCGCCCTGTACGCGCCGGACTGGCAGTACCCCAAGCTCTGGTTCTACCTGCCGTTCCACTGGCTGTTCCTCGGCGAGACCTGGTTCGGCGCCATCCAGCCCTTCAGCATGGCGCCGTACTGGTCGCTCGGTTACGAGGTCTGGTACTACGTGCTGTTCGGCGTGGCCCTGTTTCTGCGCGGGCCGCTGCGCTGGGTCGCGGTGATCGCGGTGCTGGCCGTGATGGGGCCGCGCATCGTGCTGCTGCTCCCGGTCTGGCTGCTGGGCGTGTGGTTGCTGCGGCGCCTGCCGGGTGTTCGCCTGGGGCGCTGGGCGGCGCGCTTGCTCATGGGTCTGGCCGCAGTGGCCTACCCGGTGTTCTTCCTCTCGGGCTTGCGCAACCTGACCGACGAGGCCTCGCGCCGCCTCTGCGCCGGCTTCAGCGACATCCTGCCGCGGCCCTTCGACCCGGGCTCCACCGTCCACGTGCTGTCGGACTATGTGGTCGCCCTGATCTTCGCGGTCTTCGTCATCGGCTGTGCGCGTTGCGAATGGGATTTCGGCGCGGCCGGGGCGCGCTGGATCAAGCGCCTGGCCGGCTTCACCTTCAGCTTCTACCTGATCCACTTCACCCTGCTGGTGTTCGCCGGCGCGCTGGGCATCGTCCAGCCGGGGTGGGGCGTGTCCGGCGCCGTCCTGCTGGCGGTGCTGGCCGTCACCTGGGCCCTGGCGCAGGTCGGCGAGCTGCGCCGGGACTGGTACCGCGCGCGGCTGCTCGGCCTCTGGCAGGCTGGCGCGTGGTGGCGCCGCGACCGGCCCCGCGCGGGCGCGTGAAGGTCGGCTACAGGGCCAGGTGGTGGCTGGCGTCCGCCAGGCGCGCGCAGGCGGCCAGGGCGTTGAACGGCAGCGCGAGGCTGTGCACCGCCATGCCGCAGGCCTGAGTGCCCACGCCGATCGCGGTGAACCGCGGGGCGGCCTCGATGCCCGCCTCGAACACCCCCGGCTCGATGGACAAGCCGCTGCCCAGGGCCTTCAGGCAGGCCTCCTTGCGGGTCCAGCAGCGCAGAAAGGCCTGCAGGCGGTGCGCCGGATCGACCGTGCGCAAGGCCAGGACCTCGGCCCGCGTGAAGTTGCGCTCGGCCAGCGCCTCGAGCTCGCTCATGTCGCGGGGCACTTCGATGTCGACCCCGATCGGTGCGTCGCGGCAGATCCCGATCAGGGCCCAGTCGGCGCTGTGGCTCATGTTGAAGTGGGGTTGGCCGGTGCCGGCCAGGCGCGGCTTGCCGTGCGGGCCTTCGACCCACGTCAGTGCTTGCGGGGACGCGCCGGTGGCCTGTGCCAGCAGCGTGCGCAGGGCTGTGTGGCTGGCCCGGTAGCGGCGCGCGTCGCGCTCGAAATGGAAGCGGTTGGCCTTGGCCTTTTCGGCCTCGCTCAGCAGCGCCGTCTGGTCGGGGTCGGCCGGGTCCGGCGAGCCGCCGTCCAGTTGGACCAGCCAGAGATCGATGCCGGGCGTTTCGGGTGAGGGCAGGGGCGTGGCAGTCATGAAGCGTGCCGTGTTTTCGCTGGTCGGAAAACCGGCGCCTGAATGGTCATATTTCCGGCCTGAGAGGCCCGGAGGGTGGTCTATAGTGGCACGAGCGCCTTCCCGCGCAGGCGACAATCTAATACTCCCTCACTGCTCCTGTCCGCGAGTGTGCAGAAATGCACTTAATGACAGGTGCTTGGGCGTTGTCGGGATGCTACGTTTGGTAGCATCATTTTTTCATGAGTAAGACGTGCCCGCTTCGCATGGAGGCGGGCGCCGCGAGGGACGACACGATGCAACGCTGGACCGCTCAACAACCTGATGGCGGGACCCCCGTGACCATCGGGACATCTTCTTCCGCCGTCCGCCGGAGCGTGCGATGAACAGCCTGTGGCTGCAACGCTTCGCGCCCAGGCCGCAGGCCCGGGCCCGCCTGTTCTGTTTCACCCACGCCGGTGTGGGCGCGGCGGTGTACCGGCCCTGGGTGGCCGCGCTGCCGGCCGATCTGGAAATGTGCGCCATCCAGCTGCCCGGGCGCGCCAACCGCCTGAACGAGCCGGCGATCACGCACCTGCCCGAGCTCGTCAGCGCCGTGGTGTCCGCGCTGCAACCCCATCTCGATCTGCCGTTCGCCTTCTTCGGCCACAGCATGGGTGCCGTGCTCTCGAGCGAGGTGGCGCGCGCCCTGCAGTCCACGGGGGCGCCGATGCCGCGCCACCTGTTCGTGTCCGGCCGGCGGCCGCCGCACTGGCCGAACCCCGATCCGCTGCTGCACGTGCTGTCCGACGCCGATTTCGTGACCGAGATCAACCGCCGCTACGGCGGCATCCCGCCCGAGGTGGCCGAGCACGAGGAACTGCTCGCGCTGCTGCTGCCCGCGCTGCGGGCCGACATCCACGCCCTGGAGACCCACCTGCCGCCGGCCGCCCGCACGCCGCTGGTGTGCCCGGTGACGGCGTTCGGCGGCTCGGACGATCCCCTGACGCCGCGCGCCCACCTGGACGGCTGGCGCGCGGAAACCCAGGGCGCGTTTCGCGTGCGGGTGTTCCCGGGTGACCACTTCTACCTCCAGGCTCAGAAAGATCCGCTGCTGGCCGACGTGTCGGCCACGCTGGCGCCGCTGCTGGCCGAGGTGCGGCCGCGCGAGACCCCGGCATGAGCGATCCCTCGCGCGACCCGGTGGCCATCGTCGGCATCGGCTGCCGCTTTCCCGGGGCGGTGGTCGATCCCGCGAGCTTCTGGGCCCTGCTGAGCGAGGGGCAGGACGCGATCGGCGAAATCCCGCAGAGCCGCATCGACCTCGCGCATTACTTCGATGCCCGTGCGGCCACGCCCGGGCGCATCATGACGCGCTGGGGCGGCTTCCTGAAGGGCATCGAGGATTTCGATGCCGGGTTCTTCGGCATCTCGCCCCGCGAGGCCGAGCGCCTGGATCCGCAGCAGCGCCTGCTGCTGGAGACGGCCTGGGAAGCGCTGGAAGATGCCGGCATCGACACCGAGGCCCTGAACGGCTCGGCCACCGGCGTCTTCGTCGGCCAGTGGCTGAGCGATTTCGAGAGCCGCCTGTTCGCCGACCCGGAAGGGGTCGATTTCTTCATGACGACCGGCAGCGGGCGCTATGCCTCGTCGGGGCGCCTGTCGTACCTGCTGGGCCTGCGCGGCCCGAGCCTGACGCTGGACTCCGCCTGCTCGTCGTCGCTGGCGGCGGTGCACCTGGCGGTGCGCAGCATCCGCAGCGGCGAGAGCGACCTCGCCCTGGCGGGCGGCACCAACGTCATCCTGCAGCCGCACATCAGCATCGCCTACTCGCAGAGCCGCATGATGGCGCCCGACGGCCATTGCAAGTTCGGTGACGCGAAGGGCGACGGCTATGTGCGAAGCGAAGGCGCCGGCCTCGTGGTGCTGAAGTCGCTGGCGCGCGCGCTGGCCGACGGCGACCGCATCTACGCCCTGATCGAGGGCAGCGCGGTGAACAACGACGGCCGCGCCAGCGGTTCGATGGGCACGCCCAGCCGGGTGGGCCAGGAGGAATTGCTGCGCACCGCGTACCGCGATGCGGGCCGTTCGCCCGGTGAGGTGGGCTATATCGAGGCCCATGGCACGGGCACGCGCGCCGGCGACCCGGTGGAACTGGGCGCGCTCGGCGCGGTGCTGGCCGAAGGCCGGGCGCCCGGCCTGCGCGCCAGCGTCGGCTCCGTCAAGACCAACTTCGGCCACACCGAAGGCGCGGCGGGGGTGGCCGGCCTGATCAAGGCGGCCTTGTCCCTGCACCACGGTGCGATCCCGCCCAGCCTGCATTTCGTCGATCCCAATCCGACCGTGCCCTGGAGCGAACTGCCCCTGAGCGTGCCGACGGCGCTGGCCGCCTGGCCGGCTTCGCACACCCCGCGTGTGGCTGGCGTGAATTCGTTCGGCATCGCGGGCACCAACGCCCACGTCGTGCTTCGGGAAGCGCCGGCAGCGCCGGTGAAGGCGCCGGCCGCGCACCCCGGCGCGGCGGTGCTGCTTCCGCTGTCGGCCAGAAGCCCGGAGGCCTTGCGTGCGCTGGCCTCGCGCCACGCCGAGCGGCTGGCGCGGCCGGATGCCCCGGCGCTGCAAGACCTCTGCCAGGCGGCCGGTTTGCGGCGGGCGGCGCTGGAGGTCCGCGCGGCCTTCGCGGCGGCGGATGCGGGCTCGCTGCGCGAGGCCTTGCAACGGTTTGCTTCGGGCGAAGGCGAGGCGGTCCACGCACGCCCGGGCGAGCGGCCCAGGCTGGCCTTCGTCGTGCCCGGCCAGGGCGCGCAATGGAGCGGCATGGCGCGGCAGCTGATCGCCGACGAGCCCGTGTTCCGCGACACCCTGATGCAGTGCGACGCCGCGGCGCGGCCCCACCTGGACGTGTCCCTCCTGGCCGCGCTGCAGGCCGAACCCGGCACCGCCGACGCGCCGCTCGACCGCATCGACGTGGTGCAGCCGGTGCTGGTGTCCCTGGCCATCGCCTACGCGGCGCTGCTGCGCTCCTGGGGCATCGAGCCCGACGCGGTGGTTGGCCACAGCATGGGCGAGGTGGGCGCGGCCTGCATCGCCGGCGTGCTCGACATCGGGCAGGCCATGCAGGTGGTGTGCGCGCGCAGCCGGCTCATGCGCCGCGTCAGCGGCGCGGGCGCCATGGCCCTGGTGGACCTGTCGATGGACGATGCGCACCAGCGCCTCCAAGGCCTGGAAGACCGCCTGTCCGTGGCGGTGAGCAACAGCCCGCGCTCCAGCGTCATCTCGGGCGAGCCCGAGGCCGTCAAGGCCGTGATGGCCGAACTCGAACGCGAACAGATCTTCTGCCGCCTGGTGAAGGTGGACGTGGCCTCGCACAGCCCGCAGATGGAGCCGCTCGCGCAGGAACTCGCGCAACAGCTGGCCGACCTGTCGCCCTCGGCCGCGAACAGCCCGCTGTACTCCACCGTGCGCGCGCGCCGCGTCGAGGGCAGCGAGATGCCCGCCGCCTACTGGGCGGACAACCTGCGCCGCCCGGTGCTGTTCTCGCACACCGTGGCGCAGATGCTGACCGACGGCATCACCGTGTTCGTCGAACTCGGTCCGCACCCCGTGCTGCTGCCTTCGGTGCAGCAGACCGCGCAGATCGCCGCGCGCGACATCGCCACCGTGGCCTGCGGCCACCGCGACGAGCCGGCCAGCCTTGGGGCCCGGGCGGCGCTGGGCGCCCTCTGGGCGCAGGGCGTTCCGGTGAACTGGCGCACCGGCCAGCCGGGCTCGGGCGCCTGGGTGGACCTGCCGTCCTACCCCTGGCAGCGTGAGCGGCACTGGGTCGACGCCGCCGACCTGCCGAGCACCGGCGCGGCGGGCCGCACCGCCAAACCCGACCCGGCGTCGCTGGACTGGCTGCACCGGCTGGCCTGGCGCGCGAGCGACCCGAGCCACGAGCGCACCGCGCGCCCCTCGCACTGGCTGGTGGTCGGCGATGCCGGTGATGTCCTGGCGGCCGCGCTGCGCGCGGCGGGCATGCAGGTTCGCCGGGCGGAGTGGTCCGGCCTGGACGCCGCGCTCGCCGAGCCTTGCGACCATGTGGTGCTGTGGACGACCGAAGAAGACGCGACGCCGTTCCTGCCCCTGCGCGCACTGCGTGCCCTGCGCGACGCGGGTGCCACCGCCCGCCTGTGGTTCATCACGCGGGGGGCCCAGGCGGTCGAGCCGGGCGAGCGCTTGCAGGTGCGGCAGGCCGCGCTCTGGGGCAGCGCCCGCGTGCTCGCGCAAGAGCACCCCGAACACTGGGGCGGCCTGATCGACCTCGGCGCGGATGTCGATGCCGCTTCGCTGGCGGACCACCTTCTGTGCGGCGACGGCGAAGACCAGGTCGCCTGGCGCGGGCGCTACCGCCACGTGCTGCGCCTGGCGCGCGCCGAATCCGAACGCCCGGTGCAGCCGTTTGCCTGGCGCGCCGATGCGGCCTACCTCATCACCGGTGGCCTGGGCGGCGTGGCTGGCCACGTGGCGCGCGCCATGGTCGAAGGCGGCGCGCGGCGCCTGGTGCTGCTGGGCCGCACCCCCTTGCCCGAGCGCGCATGCTGGGCCGCCCTCGACCCGGCCAGCGCCGAAGGCCGGCGCGTGGCGTCCGTGCGCGCGCTCGAAGCGCTGGGCGCCTCGGTGCATGTGGCCGCGGTGGACGTGGTCGACCGGGACCAGTTGCAAGCCTTTCTCGCGCGCTACCAGGCGCAAGCCTGGCCGGCAATCCGCGGCGTGGTGCACGCCGCGGGCAGTTTCGACAACCGGCTGGCCAGCCAGATGGACCGCGCGGCCTTCGACGCGGTGCTGCAGCCCAAGCTGCAGGGGGCGCAATGGCTGGACCAGTTGCTGCCCGAGCTGGATCTGTTCGTCATGTTTTCCTCCACCGGCGCCCTGGTGGCGCAGGCGGGGCAGGCCAACTACGCGGCCGCCAATGCCGGGCTGGACGCGCTGGCGCAGGACCGCCGCGCGCGCGGCCTGCCCGCGCTCAGCATCGCCTGGGGCGTCTGGGCCGGGACCGGCCTGGTGCAGGACGAGGCCGGCGCCCAGAACGTCGCGCAGATGGAACGCCAGGGCATCCGGGCCTTCGAGCCCGCCCAGGGCGCCGCGCTGTTCCCGTGGCTGTGCCAGCGCAGCGAGGCGCACCTGATGGTGCTGCCCATGGACTGGGCGGTGTTCGCGCAAGCGCGGGCCGGCCGGCCTGAAGCGGTGTACCGCGACATGCTGGCCGCCGTGCCGGCCGCCCCGGTTGCCACCACCGGCCTGGGCGAGCAGCTCGCCACGGCGCCGCCCGCCGAGCGGCGGCGCCTGCTGGAGGGCGTGGTGAAGGAAGCCGTGGGGGCCGTGCTGCGCATCGCACCCGCGCGCCTGGATCCGCGCAAGGCTTTGGGATCGATGGGACTGAATTCGCTGATGGCCATGGAATTGCGCAACCGCCTTGAAGCCGCCACCGGCCGCTCGCTCTCCGCGACGCTGGCCTGGAACTACCCCACGGTGGAAGCGCTGGCGGCGCACCTGGCCGGCGGCGATGCCGCCGCGCCCGCGTCCACGCCGGCTGCCGCCCCGGCGCAGGCCGTGCCCGTCGTGGCCGCCCTGTCCGATGAAGACGCCTTGCTGGCATTGCGCGGCAACCGCCGCCGGGGAGGGGGTTGATGGCATCCGACGCACTCAAAGGCCTGTCCGCGCTCAAGCTCGCCCTGATGGCGCGGCAGGTGCGCGAATCGGCCGAACCGGTGCTGCGCGCCGACCCCATCGCCGTCGTCGGCATGGGCTGCCGCGCGCCCGGCGGCGTGGATTCGCCGGCCGACCTGTGGGCCCTGCTGAGCGAGGGCCGCGAGGTCATCCGCGAAGTGCCCGCCGACCGCTGGGACGGTGACGCCTGGTACAGCCCCGACGCCGCCGCGCCCGCGAAATCGCTCACCAAATGGGGCGGCTTTCTTGACCGCATCGACGGCTTCGACGCCGCGTACTTCGGCGTGCTGCCGCGCGAGGCCGAGCGCATGGATCCGCAACAGCGCCTGCTGCTCGAAGTCGCCATCGAGGCGCTGGACGACGCCGGCCTGTCCGAAGCGCACCTCAAGGGCAGCCGCACCGGCGTGTACATCGCGAGCTACCACAACGACTACGCGCAACTGCAGCACAACGACCTTGCGGCCATCGACGCGCGCACGCTCACCGGCACGCTGCACAGCGTGGTCGCCAACCGGCTGTCCTACCTGCTGGACCTGCGCGGCCCGAGTCTCTCGATCGACACCGCCTGCTCGTCCTCGCTGGTGGCGATCCACCTGGCCTGCCAGAGCCTGCGCAGCGGCGAGAGTGACCTGGCGGTGGCTGGCGGCGTGTCGCTCATGATCTCGCCCGAGCTGATGGTCTCGCTGTCCAAGGTCGGCTTCATGGCGCCCGACGGCCGCTGCAAGACCTTCGACGAATCGGCCGACGGCTTCGGCCGCGGCGAAGGCTGCGGCGTGGTGGTGCTCAAGCGCCTGGCCGACGCGGTGGCCGACGGCGACCGCGTGCTCGGCGTGCTGCGCGGCTCGGCCGTGAACTCCGACGGCCACTCCACGCTGCTGGCCGCGCCCAACGGCCTAGCCCAGCAGGCCATGGTGCGCGAGGCGCTGGACAACGCGCAGCTCGAACCGCAGCGCATCGGCTTCGTCGAGGCCCACGGCACCGGCACGGCGCTGGGCGACCCGATCGAGGTGGAGGCCCTGGCCGCCACCGTGGGCCAGCCCGCGCCGGGCGCGGGCACCTGCTACATCGGCGCGGCCAAGGCCAACATCGGCCACCTCGAAGCCGGCGCCGGTGTGGTCGGCCTGATCAAAACCGTGCTCGCGCTGCAGCACGAGGCGATCCCGCCGCAACCCAATTTCACGCGCCTGAGCCACCACATCTCGCTGGCCGGCACGCGGCTGGCCGTGCCCACGGCGCTCACGCCCTGGCCGCGCGGTGCCCAGGCGCGCTGCGCCGCCGTGAGTTCCTTCGGCGTGGGCGGCACCAACGCCCACGTGATCGTGGAAGAGGCCCCGGCGCTGCCGGCCGAGCCGTCCACCCTGGCCGCCGATGCCTGGCACCTGCTGCCCCTGTCGGCCCGCAGCCCCGAGGCGCTGCGCGCCGTGGCGCAGCGCTGGGCCGGCTTCCTCACCCAGAGCGGCACCGCGCTGCCCGACGCCGTGTTCACCGCCGCCGAGCGCCGCACGCACCACGACCAGCGACTGGCCGTGGTCGGCCAGTCCGCGCAGGAACTCGCCGCGCGCCTGGGCCGGTTCGCGCTGGGCGAAGACGCGCCCGGTGTGGCCAGCGGCCAGCGCTCGTCCATCGCGCTGCCGCGCGTGGCCTTCGTGTTCTGCGGCCAGGGGCCGCAGTGGTACGCCATGGGGCGCGAGCTGCTGGGCAGCGAACCCGTGTTCCGCGACGTGGTGGCCGAGTGCGACGCGCTGCTGCGACCGCTCTCGGGCTGGTCGCTGCTCGACGCGCTGAACGCCGACGAAGCCCACTCGCGGCTCAACGAAACCGAGGTCGCACAGCCGGCGCTGTTCGCGCTGCAGGTCGCCCTGGTGGCGCTCTGGAAGTCCTGGGGCATCGCGCCCGACGGCCTGGTCGGCCACAGCATCGGCGAGATGGCCGCGCTGCACGCCGCGGGCGTGCTCACGCTGCCCGACGCGATCCGCGTGGTCTGGCACCGGGGCCGCACCATGCAGCAGGCCACCGGCCTGGGCCGCATGGCCTCGGTGGGCCTGGGCGCCGAAGCGGCCGACGAATTCGTGAAGCCGTGGAACGGGCAACTGTCCGTGGCCGCGCTCAACGGGCCGCGCAGCGTGGTGCTCTCGGGCGATGCGAAGGCGCTGGACGAGGCGCTCGACCAGCTCAGCGCGCGCGGTGTGGCCCACCGCATGCTGCCGGTGCAGTACGCCTTCCACAGCGCGCAGATGGCGCCGTTCCAGCAGCGGCTCACCGACGAACTCGCGGGCCTGCGCTGCGTGGCCCCGAACCTGCCGGTCTACTCCACCGTCACCGGGGCCTTGCTCGAATCGACACCGCTCGACGTGGCCTATTTCGGCCGCAACGTGCGCCAGACCGTGCGCTTCGCCCCGGCCATCCAGGCCATGGCCGACGATGGCTTCGACGTGTTCCTCGAAATCGGCCCGCACCCGGTGCTGGGCGCCTCGATCGCCGAATGCCTGGCCGGTGCCGACCACGAGCCCCGTTTGCTGGCCTCGCTGCGGCGCGGCAAGCCCGAGCGCGAAACCCTGCTGCAGGCGGGTGCCGGCCTGTACGCCGCCGGCTTCATGCCGGCCTGGGATGCGCTGCAGCCCGAAGGCGGGCAGGTGGTGCCGCTGCCGGCCTACCCCTGGCAGCGCAAGCGCCACTGGATTCGCCCGCGCCCGGTGGCGAACGCTTCCGTGCCGTCGGCACCCGGCGCACATCCCTTGCTGGGCCGGCGCGTGCCCATGGCCAGCCAGCGGGTGCGCGTGTACGAAGGCGATGCCACCGCCGCCCACGGCTGGCTCGCCGACCACCGCATCTTCGACCGCCTGCTGATGCCCGCCGCCGCCATGATGGACCTGCTCGGCGCCGCCGCGCGCGATGCGCTGCGCGCCGACGCGGTGCGCCTCACCGGCTTCACGCTCTCGCGCCCGCTGGTGATCGCCGAAGCCGGCGAGCCGGCGACGCGCTGGCAGGTGTCGGCCGCGCTGGACGAGGGCGGTGCCGTCGATCTCGAACTCCACCAGGCACTGGAAGGCGATGCCTGGCAGCCCGTGGCAAGCGCCCGCGCGGTGGCCGCGAACGGCGCCGATGCGGCCGATGCCGTGGCCACCGGGCAGCCTGTGGACGCCTCGTCGGTCTACCAGCGCTTCGCCGAACTCGGCGTGGCCTTCGGCCCGGGGTTCCGCGTGCTGCAGGACGTGACGGCCGGCCCCGGCGTGGCGGCCGGGTGGGTCGAGTTGACCGATGTGGGACCCGGCCATGCCTTGCACCCGGTGCTGATCGACGGTGCGCTGCAACTCTGTTCCGTGGCCGCGGGCCACGCCGCCGGCGGCCTCCCGCCCAGTCTCTACCTGCCGCTGGGGGTCGACGACCTGATGCTGCGCCCGACGGCGTCCCGGCGCCTGCGCGCGTCGGCCCGTGTGACCGACACCGGCAGCTCACTCACCGCGAGCGTCACCCTCTGCGAGCCTGACGGCACCGTGGTCGCCCGCCTGGACGGCATGCGCTTCGCCCCGGCCGACGCCAGCGCCTTCGCGGCCGCCGAGGCCGGCGACGGTCTGTTGTACGACCTGAGCTGGCAGCCCCAGCCCTTGGCCGCCGCCACCGCGGACCTGCAAGGCCGGTGGCTGCTGCTCGCCGACCGCGGCGGTGTGGCCGACCAACTCGCGGACCGCCTGGCGCAGGCCGGCGCACACTGCGTGCGCGTGCGGCCTGGCGATGCCGTGGACGCCACCGGCCCCTGGCGCGGTGTGGTGCACTTGGCGAGCCTGGACGCGGCACCGCTCGATGGCGCCGACGAACACGACGACGGGTTGACCGTGGGCAGCGCGCTCGCGCTGGTGCAAGGCCTGGTGGCCACGCCCGCGCCGCTGTGGCTGGTGAGCCGGGGCGCGCAGGCGGTCAGCGGGCACGAACCCGCCGACACCCTGCGCCCGCGCGCGGCCGGCCTCTGGGGCCTGGCGAGTGTGGTGGCGGTCGAGCACCCGGAGCTGCAGGTCCACGCCATCGACCTCGACCCCACCGACGCCGCGAACGCGGCCCTGAACCTGTTGACCGAACTGCGGCAGCCGCCGACGTCGCCGCAGCGCATCGCCCTGCGCGGTGCGCAGCGCTGGTCGGCCCGGCTGGTGCGCCACCGCCAGGCCGAGGCGCGCCGCGACGAACCGCGGCGCTGGGTCGTGGCCCAGGCCGGCACGCTCGACGGCGCGCAGCTCCAGGCCGCCCCGCCTGCGGCCTTGCAGGCCGGCGAGGTGCGCCTGAGCGTGCGCGCGGCCGGCATCAACTTCCGCGACGTGCTGCTCACCCTGGGCATGTACAGCGCGCCCGGCGTGCCGCTGGGTGCCGAGTGCGCCGGGGTGGTCACCGAACTCGGCGCGGGCGTGCAAGGGCTGGCGCTGGGCGACACCGTGTTCGGTTTCGCGCCCGGCAGCCTGGGCACCGATGTCACCGTGCCGGCGGCCTTTGTCGCCAAGCTGCCGGCCGGCGTGTCGGTGGAAGATGCCGCGGCCCTGCCGGTGGCCTTCCTCACCGCCCACCACGGCCTGCACCGGCTCGCGAACCTGCAAGCGGGCCAGCGCGTGCTGATCCATGCCGCCGCCGGCGGTGTGGGCCTGGCCGCGGTGCAGCTCGCGCTGCGCGCGGGCGCCCAGGTGTTCGCCACGGCGGGCTCGCCCGACAAGCGCGAGCGGTTGCGCCAGATGGGTGTGGCCCTGGCGATGGACTCGCGCTCGCTCGCCTTCGCCGACGAGCTGCGCGCCGCCACGAACGGGCAGGGCGTGCACGTGGTGCTCAACTCGCTGGCGGGCGATTTCATCCCCGCCACGCTGGGCGCGCTGGGCCAGGGCGGGACCTTCCTGGAACTGGGCAAGCGCGACATCCTCACCGTGGCGTCCGCCGCCGCGCTGCGGCCCGACGTGCGCTACCACGCCTACGACCTGGGCTCCGAAGCCCAGGCCGATCACGGGCTCTTGCGGCCCATGTTCAACGACCTGCTCGCGGCCTTCGCCGACGGCAGCCTCTCACCCTTGCCGGTGCGGGCCTACCCGCTGGAGAGCGCGCCCGAGGCCTTCCGCTTCATGGCGCAGGCCCGGCATGTGGGCAAGCTCGTGCTGCGCGTGGCGCAGCCGGCGGCCATCGCGGCCGACGCCACCTACTGGATCACCGGCGGCCTGGGCGGCCTGGGCCTGGAAACCGCGCGCTGGCTGGTCGCTTCGGGTGCTCGCCACCTGGCGCTCAGCGGCCGTTCCGCCCCCGGCGAGCAGGCGCGGGCGGTGATCGCCGAACTGCGCGCGCAAGGCGCGACCGTGAATACCTTCGAGGCCGACGCCGCCGACCGCGAGCGCATGGCACAGGTGCTCGACGAGCTCTCACGCACCCTGCCGCCGCTGCGCGGTGTGGTGCACGCCGCCGGCGCGCTGGACGACGCGGTGCTGCTGCGCCAGACCTGGCCGCGCTGCCAGGCCGTGCTGCGCGCCAAGGCCCACGGGGCCTGGGTGCTGCACGAACTCACGCGACACCTGCCGCTCGACCTGTTCGTGCTGTATTCCGCCGCCGGCCTGTGGCTGGGCGCCGCGGGGCAGGGCGCCTACCCGGCCGCGAACGCCGAGCTCGATGCCCTGGCCCATGCGCGCCGCCGCCAGGGCCTGGCGGCCTTGAGCGTGGCCTGGGGCGCCTGGGCCGAGGTCGGCATGGCCGCGCGCTCAGCCAGCGGCGGCCACGATGTGTGGGCCGCGCGCGGCCTGGGTCAGCTCACGCCCGCCACCGGCTTCGCCGCGCTGGCGCAGCTGATGCGGGACGGCGTCGCCCATGCGCTGGTGTTGCCGATCGACTGGTCGCGCTTCCTGGCGCAACTGCCGGCCGGGGCCGATGCGGGCTTCTTCCAGGCCCTGGCCGTGCCCACCGCGACGCCGGCGGCTGCGCCCGCCGGTCCGGCGGTGCGCGAGCGCCTGCAGGCCTTGCCCGGCGGCCAGCGCCGCGCGGCCCTCATCGCCTACCTGAGCGAGCGCACCCTGCAGGTGCTGGGCCTGGAATCCACGCAGCCGCTGGACCCGCGCCTCGCGCTCAAGGAGATCGGCCTCGACTCCCTGATGGCGGTGGAACTGCGCAACGCCCTGGCGAAAGCCTTCGCGCACCCGCTGCCGGCCACGCTGCTGTTCGACTACCCCACGCTGGACGCCCTGGCCGCCAGCCTGCTGCGCACGCTGGGCCTGGAGGCCGAGGCGGCGCCCGCGACGCCGGTGGCCGTGGCGCCGCCAGCGCACGATGAACTGGCCGACCTCAGCGATGAAGAAGCCGAAGCCCTCTTGTTGAAGGAACTCGAAAGCGGGTCCTCGGAGCACACATGACAGACACCCCGCCGGGCGCCGAAGCGCTCACCCCCGTCAAGCGCGCGCTGCTCGAGATCCGCGATCTCAAGGCCCAGCTCGCGCGCGCACAGGCGGCGCTGCACGAACCCATCGCCATCGTCGGCATGGGCATGCGCCTGCCCGGGGGCGTGCACGACGCCGCAGGCTTCGCCGAGCTGCTGTGGTCGGGCACGGACGCGATCCAGGGCATTCCGGCGGACCGCTGGTCGCTGGACGCGCTCTACGCCGAAGACCCGGACGCCCCCGGCAAGATGACCACGCGCTTCGGCGGCTTCATCGACCAGGTCGACCGCTTCGACGCCGAGTTCTTCGGCATCTCGCCGCGCGAGGCCGCCAGCATGGACCCGCAGCAGCGCCTGATGCTGCAGGTGAGCTGGGAAGCGCTGGAAGACGCCGGCCATGCCGGCCCCGAGCTCGCCGGCTCGCGCACCGGCGTCTACCTGGGCGTGAGCAACAACGACTACGGGCGCGCGCTGTTCGCCCACCGCGAACTGATCGACGCCTACTTCAGCACCGGCAACGCCTACAGCGTGGTGGCCGGCCGGCTGTCCTACTTCCTCGGCCTGCAGGGGCCGGCGGTGGTGGTGGACACCGCCTGTTCCTCGTCGCTGGTGGCCCTGCACCAGGCCTGCCAGGCCCTGCGCGCGGGCGAATGCGACCGGGCGCTGGCCGGGGCGGTGAACCTGATCCTCACGCCCGAGATGAACATCAACTTCTCGCGCGCCCGCATGATGGCGCCCGACGGCCGCTGCAAGACCTTCGACGCCGCGGCCGACGGCTACGTGCGCGGCGAAGGCTGCGCCGTGCTCGTGCTGCGCCGCCTCTCCGACGCGCTGGCGCAGGGCGACCGTGTGCTGGCCGTGGTGCGCGGCAGCGCGCTCAACCAGGACGGCCGCAGCGGCGGCCTGACCGCGCCCAACGGCCCGGCGCAGGAAGCCGTGCTGCGCGCGGCGCTGGCATCGGCCCGGGTGTCGGCGAGCGCGATCGGCTATGTGGAAGCGCACGGCACCGGCACGCCGCTGGGCGACCCGATCGAGGTCGGCGCGCTCGGCGCGGTGCTGGGCGAGGGCCGCAGCGCAGCGCAGCCGCTGCCCATCGGCTCGGTCAAGACCAACATCGGCCACCTGGAAGCCGCCGCCGGCATGGCCGGGGTGATCAAGGTGGTGCTGGCGATGCAGCGGCGCGAGATCCCGCCGCACCTGAATTTCCACACCGGCAGCCCGCACATCGCCTGGGACCGCCTGCCGCTGAGCGTGCCCACGCAGGTCACGCCCTGGGCGCCGATCGAAGGCCGGCGCCTCGCCGGCGTGAGCTCGTTCGGCTTCAGCGGCACCAACGCCCACGTCATCCTGGAAGAGGCGCCCGAGCGCGCTGCCGCCCCGGCCGGCACGGGGCGACCGCTGCACCTGCTGACGCTCTCCGCGCGCGACGGCGCCACGCTGCAGGAACTGGTGCGCCGCCACGAGGCCGCGCTGGCCACGGCCACCGCCCCCCTGGCCGACATCTGCTTCACCGCCAACGCGGGCCGGGCCCACTTCAGCCACCGTGTGGCGGTGGTCGGCGCCAGTGCCGACGAGCTCCGACAGGGGCTGGCCCAGGCCGAGGCCAGCCACGTGCAAGGCGCGCAGCGCCCGCAGGTCGCGTTCCTGTTCACGGGGCAGGGCGCCCAGTACGCCGGCATGGGCCGGGCCCTGTACGACAGCGCCCCGGTGTTCCGCCAGGCGCTGGACGACTGCGCGGCGCGCCTCGCGCCCCTGTTGCCGCGTGGCCTGCTCGACGTGATCTTTGCCGCGCCCGGCGAGGCCTCGCCGATCAACGAAACCCTGTACGCCCAGCCCACCACCTTCGCCATCGAATATGCCCTGGCCGCGCTCTGGCGTTCCTGGGGCGTCGAGCCGGTGGCCGTGATGGGCCACAGCCTGGGCGAGTACGCCGCCGCCTGCGTGGCCGGCATGCTCTCGCTCGACGACGCGCTGCGCCTGGTCACCGAGCGCGGTCGCCTCACGCACGCGCTGCCCGCCAACGGTGGCATGGCCGCGGTCTTCGCCCCCGAGGCGGTGGTGACGGCCGCGTTGGCGAGCGCCGGCGGCGCGCTGACCATCGCGGCCTACAACGGCCCCGAGCATTTCGTCGTCAGCGGCCTGCGCACCGAGGTGGACGCGCTGCTGGCGCACCTGGAGCGCGCCGGTGTGCGCGCCAAGGCGCTGCGCGTGCCGCACGCGGCGCACTCGCGCTGGATCGAGCCGGTGCTGCCCGAGTTCGGCCGCGCGCTCGAAGGCGTGCGCTTCTCGGCGCCGCAGATCGCGCTGGTGTCCAACCTCACCGGCCGCTTCGCGGGCGTGGAGGAGATCGGCCGCCCGGGCTACTGGCAGGACCACATGCGCCAGCCGGTGCGTTTCGAGCAGTCCATGCAGGCGCTGACGGCCCAGGGCATCACGCACTTCATCGAGATCGGCCCGCACCCCGTGCTGCTGGGCATGGGCGCCGAATGCGCCGCCGCCTCGACGGCCGAGTGGCTGCCCTCGCTGCACCGCGAGCGCGCCGACGGGACCGACCTGCTCGAAGGCCTGCAGCGCCTGTACCTCGCGGGCGCCGACGTGAACTGGGCCGCGCTCGACGCCGGGCAGCCGCGCCAGCGCGTGGCCTTGCCGACCTACCCGTTCCGCGAGCGCCGCCACTGGATGGACGTGGTGGGCCAGCCGCCCGCCGCGGCCGACGGCGCTGCCCGCCGCTGGGACACGCTCACGCGCGCGCTCCAGCACCAGGCCGAACGCGGCCCGCTCGACCTGAACGCCGCTTCCTACCCCGCCAAATGGGCCTGCCTGGAGCGCCTGACCTCGGCGCACGCCGTGCGCACCCTGCGCGACGGCGGGCTGTTCAAGACCGCGGGCGAGCGCCACAGCCTGGCCCAGGTGCTGCAGCGCGCGGGCATCGCCGACACCTACGGCCACCTGGTGCAGCGCTGGCTGGACCGGCTGGTCGCCCAGGGCGACCTGGCGCAGGAGGGCGAGAGCTTCGTGGCGCGCGCGCCACTGGCCGCGCCCGACCTTGCCGCGCTCTGGCGCGAGGCGGACACCCTGTTCGCCGACAACCAGCCCCTGCTGGCCTACGTGCGCCACTGCGGCGACCTCGTGAGCCCGGTGCTGCGCGGCGGCGAAAGCCCGCTGGAAACCCTGTTCCCGGGCGGCGGCTTCGAGCTCGCCGAAGGCCTGTACGAGCGCTCGGCCACCATGCGCTACATCAACGCGCTGGCGGCTTCGGGCTTCGAGGCCCTGGGCGCCTCGGTGGCGCCGGGGCGCCAGCTGCGCGTGCTCGAAATCGGCGCCGGCACCGGCGGCACCACCGCCTCACTGCTGCCCGCCTTGCCGGCCGACCGCACGGCGTACCGCTTCACCGACGTGTCCGACTTCTTCATGGACCGGGCGCGCGAGCGCTTCGCGGCGCATCCCTTCGTGAGCTACGGCGTGCTCGACATGGACCGCGATCCGGCGGAGCAGGGCGTCGCGCCGCACAGTTTTGATGTCATCGTCTCGGCCAATGCGGTGCACGCCAGCAAGGACCTGCGGCTGACCCTCTCGCGCCTGCACGATCTGCTGGCCCCGGGTGGCGTGCTGCTGCTGGTCGAGTCCACCGTGCACATGGCCTGGTTCGACATGACCACCGGCCTGATCGAAGGCTGGCAGCATTTCGCCGACGACCTGCGCACCGACAACCCGCTGCTGCCGCCGGCGACCTGGCTGCAGGCGCTGCGCGACGCGGGTTTCGACGCTGCCGGTGCCTGGCCCCAGGCCGGCTCCAGCGCCGAGGTGCTGGGCCAGCACGTCATCGTGGCGCGCGCGCCGGGCGATGCGTCGGCGGGGGCGGCGGCGCAGGCCGTCGAGGTCGCCGAGACGGCCGCGGCGACGCAGACGCCGGCCCAGACCCAGGCCGGGGCCCTGCGAGAGCAGCTGGAAGCGGCCCTGCCGGGCGAACGCCTGGAGCTTTTGCGTGAATTCGTGCGCGATCGGGTCGTGCGTGTGCTGCGCCTGGACCGAAATGACACACCGGGGCGGCATGATCGGCTGATGGACCTGGGTTTTGACTCTCTGATGGCGGTGCAACTGCGCAACCAGCTGGGCACCGGCCTGGGTCTGGACAAGCCCTTGCCCGCCACCCTGATGTTCGACCACCCCACGATCGACGCCCTGGCCAGCCACCTGCTGAGCCGCCTGGCGCCGCCCGAGGCCCCGGCACCCGTGGCCACGGGCATGGAAGTTGCACCGGCACCGGCGGTGCTGGGAGAGGCCGCGGTCGCGGCCATGAGCGATGCGGAGATCGAGGCCTTGCTCCTCGACCGTCTGGGAAAAGCATGAACGACGAGCGTCCAACCCCTGCTGCGCCTCAGGAGCCGGCGGCCCTGTCGCCCCTCAAGCGGGCCTTCCTCGCCCTGGAGGACGCACAGTCGCGCCTGGCCGCCATGGAGCGCGCCGCGCGCGAACCCATCGCGGTGATCGGCCTGGGCTGCCGCGTGCCCGGCGGGGGGAACGACGCCGAGAGCTTCTGGCGGATCATGCGCGACGGCGTGGACGCCATCGGCCCCACGCCCGCCGACCGCTGGGACATGGACGCGCTCTACGACGCCGACCCGGAAGTCCCGGGTCGCATCGCCACGCGCCAGGGCGGCTTTCTCGGCCCGGTGGACCAGTTCGACGCCGGCTTCTTCGGCATCGCCCCGCGCGAAGCGCAGGGCATGGACCCGCAGCAGCGCCTGCTGCTCGAAGTGAGCTGGGAAGCGCTGGAGAACGCCGGCCAGGCACCCGACCGGCTCGAAGGCTCGCGCACCGGCGTCTACGTGGGCGTGACCGCGAGCGACTACGCCTACATGCAGCTCATGAGCGGCGACCGCTCGCTGCTCGACGCACACTTCACCTCGGGCATCGCGCACAGCATCTTCTCGGGCCGACTGTCCTACCTGCTGGGCCTGCAAGGCCCCAGCCTGACGCTGGACACCGCCTGCTCCTCCTCGCTCGTGGCGGTGCACCTGGCCTGCCAGGCCCTGCGCAGCGGCGAGTGCCGCATGGCGCTGGCCGGCGGCGTCAACCTCATCCTCTCGCCCGACCTCTTCATCGCCCTGTCGCACTCGCGCATGCTCGCGCCCGACGGCCGCTGCAAGACCTTCGATGCCTCGGCCGACGGCTTCGCGCGCGGCGAAGGCTGCGGCATGGTGGTGCTCAAGCGCCTGAGCGACGCCCAGGCCGACGGCGACCGCGTGCTGGCCGTGATCCGCGGCAGCGCGGTCAACCAGGACGGCCCCAGCAGCGGCCTGACCGCGCCCAACGGCCCGGCCCAGGAAGCCGTGATCCGCGAGGCGCTGGCCCGCGCGGGCGTGGCGCCGCACGAAGTGGGCCTGGTCGAGGCGCACGGCACCGGCACCCAGCTCGGCGACCCGCTGGAGGTGCAGGCCCTGGGCGCGGTGTTCGGCAAGGACCGCGAGCAACCCCTGTGGCTGGCCTCGGTCAAGACCAACATCGGCCACCTGGAGGCCGCCGCCGGCATCACCGGCCTCATCAAGCTGGTGCTCTCGCTGCAGCACCGCGAGATCCCGGCCCACCTGCATTTCAAGACGCCCAGCCCGCACATTCCCTGGGCCGACCACGCGCTGCGCGTGCCCACCGAGCACACGCCCTGGCAACCCATCGGCGGGCGCCGCATCGCCGGCGTGAGCTCGTTCGGCTTCAGCGGCACCAACGCCCACGTGGTGCTCGAAGAAGCACCCGAGGCCCCGGCGCTGCCGGCCCGCCCGGCGCGCACCGCGCACCTGATGGCGCTCTCGGCGCGCGACGAGACCGCACTCGCCGCCCTGGCCGCGAGTTATGCCCAGGCCGTGAACGGCCGCGACGACGCCGAACTGGCCGACATCTGCTTCACCGCCAACGTGGGCCGTTCGCACTTCGCGCAACGCGCCACCGTGCTGGCCCACAGCGTGGCCGAACTCGGCGAGCGGCTCGACGCGCTGGCGCGCGGCGTCGAGACCGAGGGCGTGAAAACCGCCCGCGTGACGCGCCGCGACCCGCCGCGCCTGGCCTTCCTGTTCACCGGCCAGGGCGCGCAGTACGCCGGCATGGCCCGAGGCCTGTACGACCGCGAACCGGTGTTCCGCGCCGCGCTGGACCGCTGCGCCGCGCTGCTGGCGCCGCACCTCGAACAACCCCTGCTGTCCGTGCTGTTCCCGGCCGGCGGCGACAGCCCGCTGCTCAACGAGACCGCCTACACGCAGCCCGCGCTGTTCGCGGTCGAATACGCGCTCACCGAATGGTGGCGCGCCTGGGGTGTCGCGCCGCAGGCCGTGATCGGCCATTCCGTCGGCGAACTCGTGGCGGCCTGCGTGGCCGGCGTGTTCAGCCTGGAAGACGCGCTGCGGCTGATCGCGGTGCGCGGCCGCCTGATGCAGGCGCTGCCCTCTGGCGGCGGCATGGCGGCGGTGTTCATCACCGAAGAACAGGCGAAGAAGGCCATCGAGCCCTACCGCGGCCGCGTGTCGCTGGGCGCGGTCAACGGCGTGGACCAGGTCGTGATCTCCGGCGTGCAGGCCGATGTGGACGCGGTCTGCCGCGAGCTGGCGGGGCAGGGCGTGCGCACGCAGGCGCTGACCGTCTCGCACGCCTTCCACTCGCCCCTGGTCGAGCCCATGCTCGACGCCTTCGAGCGCGAAGCGGCGCAACTGCGCTTCTCGCGCCCGCAATTGCGCCTGGTGTCCAACCTCAGCGGCGCGCTGGCCAGCGAGGAATTCACCCGCGCCGGCTACTGGCGCCAGCACGTGCGCGAGGCGGTGCGCTTCGGCGACGGCCTGCAGGCCCTGGCCGCGCTGCGGCCGGATGTGTGCATCGAGATCGGCCCGCACCCCACCTTGCTCACCATGGCCGGCCGCGCCTGGGGCGACACCGGACCCACGCTGATCGCCTCCCTGCGCAAGGGCCGCGACGACGGCGAGCAAATGCTCGACGCGGTCGGCGCGCTGTACCTCGCGGGTGCCGAATTGAACTGGCGCGCCGGCGGCCCGGGCCGCACGGCGGACCTGCCGTCCTACCCGTTCCAGCGCGAGCGCTGCTGGTTCCAGGCCAAGCCACCCGCGCCGGTGCCCGCGGTGCGCGGCCGGGGCACGGGCCACCCCCTGCTCGGCACGCGGTTGCGTGGCGCGGGCAGCGAAACGGTTTTTGAATCCCGCCTGAGCGCGGACGAACCTGCTTACCTGCGCGAACACCGGGTGCAAGGCCATGTGGTCGTGCCGGCCACCGCCTACCTCGACACCCTGCTGGCCGCCGCGCGCCAGCTGCTCGGCCCCGGGCCGGTGGCGGTCGAAGACATCACCGTGCAGGAAGCGATGCTGCTGGCCGACGACGGCGCCGCGCGCACGCTGCAACTGGTCTGCGCTGCGCCGCGGCAAGGCGGTGCCGTGGCGGTCACGCTCGCCAGCCTGGGCGAAGACGCCGGTGACGCCGAACCCTGGGTGGTCCATGTGTCGGGCACGCTGCGCGCGGGCGCCGCGCCGGCTTCGTCCGGCGCCCTGGCCGCCCTGAAAGCCGCCTGCGCGGAAGCGGTGGACACCGCCGGTTTCTACGAAGGTTTCGAGCGCCGTGGCCTGGACTTCGGCCCCGGCTTCCGCTCCATTCAGGCCCTGTGGCGCGGGCCCTCGCAGGCCGTGGGCGAGATCGCCCTGACCGAAGCGCTGGCCCGGGAAGCCGGCGCCTACGGCATGCACCCCGTGCTGCTCGACGGCTGCCTGCAGGTGCTGGCCGCCGCGCTGCCCACCGACGGCGAAGAAGGCCTGTACCTGCCCATCGGCATCGGCCGTTTCGCGCTGCACGGCACGCCCGGCACGCGCTGCTGGAGCCACGTGAACGTGCTCGCCAGCAGCCCCGAATCCAGCCGCGCCACCGTCACCGTCTGGCAGGCCGACGGCACGCTGGTGGCCGAACTGGCCGACGTGCAGCTCAAGCGCGTCTCGCGCGACGCCCTGGCGCGCCTGGGCGAGCGCTGGCTCGACGACTGCCTGTACGAGACCGTGTGGCGCGCCGCGCCCGCGCCGTTGCAGGACACCGCGCCGCAGGCCCCGCTGGCCGTGCTGAGCGCCCAGGCCATGCAGGCCTTGCCCGCGCTGCGCCGATCGGCGCGCCTGGACGCCTACGACACCTTCCTTCCCCAGCTCGAAGCCCTGTGCGCCGAGTACGTGGTGCGCACGCTCGCGCGCCTGGGCTGGGCGCCCGCCGTGGGTGAACAAGTCAACGAATCGGCCCTGGCCACGCGCCTGGGCGTGCAGGCGCGCCACCACCGCCTGTTCGGCCGGCTGCTGGCGATCCTGGGCGAGGTGGGCCTGCTGGCCCGCGAGGCGCCCGGCTGGGTGGTGCGCCGTGCCTTGCACGAGGCGCAGCCCGAAACCGAACTGGCTCGCCTGAAGGCGGCCTACCCGGACGCCACGGCCGAACTGGAGATGACCGGCCGCGTGGCCGCCGAAATGGCCGAGGCCCTGCGCGGCGAGCGCGAGCCCATGCAACTGCTGTTCCCCGGCGGCTCGCTGGACACCGCCGAGCGCATGTACCGCGACGCGCCCACCGCCCAGGTCTTCAACGGCCTCATGACCGAGGTCATGCTGGCCGTGATGGCCCACCAGGCGTCGGGCAGCGGCCGGCCGCTGCGCATCCTGGAAATCGGCGGCGGCACCGGCGGCACCACCGCGCGCGTGGCGCCGCGCCTGCCGGCGCAAGGTGTGGAATACACCTTCACCGACATCGGCCCGCTGTTCGTCGCGCGCGCCAAGGAACGCTTCGCCGCGCACGGCTTCATGCGCTTCGCGGTGCTCGACCTCGAACAGGACCCGCAGGCGCAGGGCTTCGATCTGCAGGGCTTTGATGTCGTCATCGCCGCCAACGTGATCCACGCCACCGCCGACCTGCGCCGCACGCTCGACCGCGTGCGCGGCCTGCTCGTACCGGGCGGTCTGCTGGCCATGCTGGAGGTGACGGCACCGCAGCGCTGGTTCGACCTCACCGTGGGCCTGACCGAAGGCTGGTGGGCGTTCGACGACACCGACCTGCGGCCCGACTACGCCACCTTGCCGCGCGAGGCCTGGCTCTCGCTGCTGGCCGATCGCGGCTTCGGCGAGTGCACGGCCCTGCCCGAAGGCGGCGGCCACCAGGGCACCATGGCCCTGCAGTCACTGCTGCTGGCGCGCGCCGCCGGCCCGGCAGCGCGCCGCTGGCTGCTGTGGGCCGACGAAGGCGGCTTGGCCGATGCACTGGCCGCCCGCCTGAGCGCGCGCGGCGATCACTGCGTGCGGGTGCGCGCCGGCGAGCGCTTCATGTCGGACCCGGAGGGCACCATCACCATCAACCCGGCCTCCGCCGCCGACCACCGCCGCGTGCTCACCGAGCTGCAGGCCGCCGGCCGCCCGGTGGACGGCGTGGTGCACGCCTGGTCGCTCGATGCCGAGCGTTGGGATGAACTCTCGTCCAGCCAGTTGAACGCCGCGCAGACCGTGGGCGCCGTGAGCGGCACCCTGCTGGCGCAGGCCCTCATCGGCCTGGGCGCGCCGCCGCCCCTGTGGTTCGCCACGCGCGGCGCCCAGCGCACCGACGACGGCGACCGCGCGCTGAACCCGGCGCAGGCGCCGGTCTGGGGCCTGGCCAAGGCCGTGGCGCTGGAACACCCCGAATTGCGCTGCGCCTGCGTGGACCTGGAAGAAGGCGCGGAGGTCGACGCCCTGCTGGCCGAGCTCGACGCACCGGCCGCCGGCCCGTCGGCACCGAGGCAGATCGCCTGGCGCGCGGGCGAACGCCGTGCCGCGCAGCTGGCGCACCTGCGCCGTGCCAGCGCCACCACCACCGGCCGCCCGGCGGCCTATCGCCTGGCGCCCGCCACCCGGGGCGCGCTCGACGAACTTGGCCTGCAGCCGCTGGAGCGCCGTGCGCCCGGTGCTGGCGAGGTCGAGATCGCGGTGGAGGCCACCGGCCTGAATTTCAAGGACGTGCTCAACGTGCTGGGCATGTACCCCGGCGACCCCGGCCCGCTGGGCGGCGAGTGCGCCGGCCGCGTGAGCGCGGTGGGCCCTGGCGTGACGCACCTGCGCGTGGGCGATGCCGTGCTGGCCGTGGCCGGCGGCAGCTTCGCCTCGCACGTGGTCGCGCGCGCCGCCTTCGTGCAGCCGCGACCGGCCGGCCTGAGCGCGGAAGAGGGCGCGTCCTTCCCGATTCCGTTCGTCACCGCCGAGTTCTGCCTGGGCCACCTGGCCGGCATGAAGGCCGGCGACCGCGTGCTGATCCACGCGGCGGCCGGCGGTGTCGGCATGGCGGCGGTGCGGCTGGCGCAGCGCGCCGGTGCCGAGGTGTTCGCCACCGCCGGCTCCGAAGCCAAGCGCGAGTTGCTGCGCGCCATGGGCGTGCCGCACGTGATGGATTCGCGCAGCGCCGACTTTGCCGACCAGGTGCTCGCGCTCACGCAAGGGCGCGGCGTGGACATTGTGCTCAACGCGCTGTCGGGCGAGCTGATCGAGGCGGGCTTCCGGGCGCTGGCCGACGGTGGCTGCTTCGTCGAGATCGGCAAGCGCGGCATCAAGACGCCCGAGTGGGTGCAGGCGCTCGACCGGGGCCTGCGCTACCACATCGTGGACTGGGGCGAGACCGGCGAGCGCGACCCGGCGCTCATCGGCGGCATGCTGGCGCGCCTGGTGGCCGAGCTGCGCGAGGGCCGCCTGGCCCCGCTGCCGCGCCATGTGTTCGCGCTGGACGAGGCCGAGCGCGCCTTCCGTTTCATGGCCCAGGCCCAACACACCGGCAAGGTCGTGGTGCGCCACGGCGCGGCCGCGCCAGCCACGGTGCACCGCGGCGGCACCTACCTCATCACCGGCGGCCTGGCCGGGCTGGGCCCGGTGGTCGCGCGCCGCTTCGCCGAACAGGGCGCGGGCCGCGTGGTGCTGATCAGCCGCCGGGGCGTCACGCCCGAGGTGGCGCCCGTGCTGGATGAGATCCGCGCGCTGGGCACGGCCGTGGTGGCCGAAGCGGTGGACGTGAGCGACGCGGACGCCCTGGCGGCGCTGCTCGCGCGCCTGCGCGCCGACGGCCCGCCGCTGCGCGGCGTGGTGCACAGCGCCGGGGTGCTCGACGATGCGGGCCTGCTGCAGCAGGACGCGGCGCGCTTCGAGCACGTCTTCGCGCCCAAGGTGCGCGGCGGCTGGCTGCTGGACCGGCTCACCCGCAGCGATGCGCTGGACTTCTTCGTGCTGTTCTCCTCCGTCGCCGCCGTGCTCGGCTCGCGCGGTCAGGCCAACCATTCGGCCGCCAACGCCTTCCTCGACCTGTTGGCCCACGAGCGCCGGGGCCGGGGCCTGCCGGGCCTGAGCATCAACTGGGGTGCCTGGACGGAAGTGGGTGCGGCGGCCGACCGCCAGCTCGCGCAGCGCCTCGCCGCACAAGGCATCGGCGCGCTCACACCGCCGCAGGGCCTGCTGGCTTTTGACCGCCTGATGGCGCAGGGCGAGGCCCAGTCCGCCGTGCTGCCGATCGAATGGCCGCGCTACCTGCAGGCCCTGGGCCTGGCGACGCCGCCGGCCTTCCTGGCCGGTGTGGCCGGGCAGGGCGCGGTGGCGGTGGCCTCCGCCAAGGCCGGCGCCACGGCACCGGCCGCCGGCCTGCGCCAGCAGCTGCAGGACGCACCGCCCGGTCGCCGGCGCCCGCTGGTGGCGGCCTTCGTGCGCGAGCGCGCGCTCAAGGCGCTGGGGGTGGACCCGGCGCGCGCGGTCGATCCGCGCACGCCGCTGGGCGAGCTCGGCCTGGACTCGCTGCTCGCGGTGGAACTGAGGAACACGCTGGGATCGGCGCTGGGGCAGACGCTCTCGGCCACCCTGCTGTTCGACTACCCGACCATCGACACGCTCACCGACTACCTGCTCAACGACGTCATCCAGCCGCCCGCCGCGCCCGAGGCGGTGGCGGCGGTCGAGGAGCCGGCCAGCATGGTGGACGCGATCGAAGACCTTTCCGACGAAGAAGTGGACCGCTTGCTCGCGCAACGCGCGCAACGCAAGGGATGAAGACGACATGAGCGACTTTCTCGACCGCATCAGCAAACTCTCGCCCAAGCGCCTGGCGCTGCTGGCGCTGGAGCTGCACGAAAAGGCGGAAGCCGCGGGCACGCATTCCAACGAGCCGATCGCGGTGATCGGCATGGGCTGCCGCTTCCCCGGCGGTGCCACCAGCCCCGAGGCGTTCTGGGACCTGCTCGAAGCCGGGCGCGACGCGATCCGCGACGTGCCCGCCGACCGCTGGGACAAGGACGCCTTCTTCGACGCCGATCCCGACGCCCCGGCCCGCATGTCGGTGCGCAACGGCGGCTTCCTGGACGACGTGGCCGGTTTCGACCCCGCCTTCTTCGGCATCTCGCCGCGCGAGGCGCTCACCATGGACCCGCAGCAGCGCCTGCTGATGGAGGTCTCGTGGGAAGCGCTGGAGCAGGCCGGCCTCTCGCCCGAGGGCCTGGCCGGTTCGCCCACCGGCGTCTTCTTCGGCCTGTGCAACAGCGACCACTTCCACCGCGTGCTGCAGCGCGGCAGCGACAGCATCGACGCCTACATCGCCTCGGGCAACGCGCACAGCGTGGCCTCGGGCCGCGTCTCGTATTTCCTCGGCCTGCAGGGCCCGGCGATGTCCATCGACACCGCCTGCTCGTCCTCGCTGGTGGCGCTGCACGTGGCTTGCCAGAGCCTGCGCAGCGGCGAATCGCGCACCGCGCTGGCCGGCGGCGTGAACCTGATGTGCTCGCCCGAGACCACCATCGCCCTGACCAAGGCGCACATGCTCGCGCCCGACGGCCGCTGCAAGACCTTCGACGCGGCGGCCGACGGTTTCGCGCGCGGCGAGGGCTGCGGCGTGCTGGTGCTCAAGCGCCTGAGCCACGCCCAGGCCGACGGCGACCGCGTGCTCGCGGTGATCCGCGGCAGCGCCGCCAACCAGGACGGCCGCAGCGGTGGCCTCACCGTGCCCAACGGGCCGGCGCAGGAAGCGGTGATCCGCGCCGCGCTGGCCGACGCCGGCGTGGCCCCGGCCGACATCGGCTACGTGGAAGCCCACGGCACCGGCACCTCGCTGGGCGACCCGATCGAGGTGCGTGCCCTGGCCGGCGCGCTCGGCCCCGGCCGCGACGCGGCCAGCCCGCTGCTGATCGGCTCGGTCAAGACCAACATCGGCCACCTGGAATCGGCGGCCGGCGTGGCCGGCGTCATCAAGGTCATCCTCGCGCTGCAACACGGCCGCATTCCCCGGCACCTGCATTTCAGCGAACCCAGCCCGCACATCGCCTGGTCGCAATACCCCGTGAGCGTGACGCGCGACGGCCATCACTGGCCGCGCGGCGAACGCCCGCGCCTGGCCGGCGTGAGCTCCTTCGGCTTCAGCGGCACCAACGCGCACATCGTGATCGAAGAGGCCCCCGCGCCCGTGGCCGCCGCCTCCGGCGACCAGCGCCCGGTGCACTGCCTGCCGCTCTCGGCCCGCTCCGAGCCCGCGCTGCGCGCGCTCGCCGCCCGTTTTGCCGACGCGCTCGCGGCCGGCGCACCGCTGGCCGATGTGGCCCACACCGCCGGCGTGGGCCGCTCGCATTTCGCCGAACGCCTGGCCGTGGTGGCCAGCGATGCGCAGGAGGCGCGCGCCGCCCTGCAGGCTTTCGCCCAGGGGCGCGAGCACCCCGCGCTGCACCGCGGCAGCGCCACGCCCGGCGTGGCGCCCGAGGTGGTCTTCCTCTACACCGGCCAGGGCTCGCAGTACCCCGGCATGAGCGAGGCCCTGTGTGCCGCTTCGCCCGTCTACCGCGACATCATCGACCGCTGCGACAGCCTGCTGGGCGCCGACGCCCAGGGCCGCACGCTCAAGTCCGTGCTGCGCGCGGGGCCGAGCGAAGGCGCCGCCATCCACGAAACTGCCTGGACGCAGCCGGCACTGTTCGCCGTCGAATACGCACTCACGCAGCTCTGGCGTTCCTGGGGCATCGCGCCGGCGGCCGTGATCGGCCATTCCGTGGGCGAGTACGTGGCGGCCTGTGTGGCCGGCGTGTTCACGCTCGAAGAAGGCCTCCGGCTCATCGCCGAGCGCGGCCGCCTGATGCAGGCGCTGCCGCCCGGCGGCGCCATGGCCGCCGTCTTCACGTCGGCCGACGAGGTGGGCCGGGCCATTGCGCCCATGGCCGACCGGCTCGCGATCGCCGCCATCAACGCACCCGACAGCGTGGTGGTCTCGGGGGACGCGAAGGCCGTCGATGCCTTGCTGGCCGACTTCGCCACGCGCGACGTGCAAGGCCAGAAGCTGTTCGTCTCGCTCGCCGCGCACTCGCCCCTGGTGGCCCCCGCGCTGGACGCGATGGAAGCCTGCGCGCGCGCCGTGACGATGCGCGCGCCGCAGATTCCCGTGGCCTGGAACGTCACCGGCGGCGCCGCGCTGCCCGCACCCGGCGCGCCCGATGCGCGCTACTGGCGCAGCCACCTGCGCGAACCGGTGCGCTTCGCCGAAGGCATTGCCTCGCTGGCGGCGCAGGGCTACCGCGTGTTCCTGGAAGTCGGTCCGCACCCGGTGCTGATGGCCCTGGCCCAGCGCAGCCTGCCCGAGCAGGACCATCTGCTGCTGACCTCGCTGCGGCGCGACAGGAGCGACTGGCACGAACTCAACACCAGCCTGGCCGCGCTGTACGTGCAGGGCGCGGCGGTGGACTGGGCCGGCGTGGACCGGCCCTACGCGCGCCAGCGCGTGGACCTGCCGACCTATCCCTTTGAGCGGCGCGATTTCTGGATCACGCCGACCGCCGAAAAAACCGTGCGCGCGCCGGTGCCCAGCGGCCTGCCGGGCCGGCGCCTGCCGACCGCCGTGCCGATCTTCGAGACCCTGCTCTCGCCGTCGAGCACACCTTACCTGGCCGACCACGTGGTGCAAGGCGTGGTGCTGGTGCCCGGGCCGCTGCTGCTGGAACTCGCGCAGGGCGCGGCCCAGGCGGTGAACGGCCGCGGGCGGCGCGCGGTCGAGGCTTTCGAGATCGTCGAACCCCTGGTGCTGCCCGAGGCGGGCCGCACGGTGCAGACCCACCTGGGCCCCGAGTCCGGCGGCGCGCAGCCGTTTTCCATCTACAGCCAGGCGGCCGATGGCTCGGGCGAATGGCACCTGCACGCCAGCGGCCGGCTGCTCGCCAGCAGCGCCCAGCAGGCCCAGGCCGGCGCCGACACCACCAGCTTCACCGCCACGCGCGACGCGCTGGGCGCGGCCACGGACGGGGAGGGCTACCACCAGCGCCTCGAAGCCCTGGGCATCCACCTCGGCCCGGCCTTCCGCAGCCTGCAGGAAGTGCACCGCCGCGACGGCGAAGCCCTGGCGCGCATCGCGCTGCCCGCCGCCTGCGCCGACGAGCCCGTGACCTGGGCACACCCGGCGCTGCTCGACGGCGCCTTGCAATCCATCGGCCTGACCCTGCCGCAGACCGAGGACACGGAACACACCTACCTCTTCACCGGCCTGGACCGCATCGACCTGGCCGGCCCGCTGCCCGCCGGCCTGTGGTGCCACGCCCGCCTGCTCCATGCGGCGGGGCAGGAACCGCAGCCGCCCGAATGGCAGGCCGAGGTCACCCTGCGCTCGCTCGACGGCGGCGTGCTCGGTCAGATCCGGGGCGTGCACCTGCGCCGCGCCTCGCGCGACGCCCTGGCACGCTCCCTGGGCCATGCCTCGGGCCACGGCCTGTTCCACGAAGTGGTGTGGGAAGACGCACCGGTTTGCGCGCCGGCCGCCGCCGCCATGCCCGATCCCGCCGGCCTCGCGCCGGCCCTGCGCGAGCGTTTTGGTGCCCTCGCCGCCGAGCACGGCCTGGCCGTGTACGAGCGGCTGCTGCCCGAGCTCGACCGGCTCAGCGCCGACCACGTGGCCACCGCCTTGCGCCAGCTCGGTTTCGACGACACGCCGGGGCGCGGGTTCGACACGGCCGGTGAATCACAGCGCCTGGGCATCGTGCCGCGCCACCAGCGCCTGTTCGCGCGCCTGCTGCAGATGCTGGCCGAAGACGGCCTGCTGCGCAGCGAAGGGGACCGCCACTCGCTGCAGGCCCGCCTGGGCACGGCCGACGCGGCCACGCGCTACGACGCGCTCATGCACACCTTCGGCGAAGTCGATGGCGAGCTGCGCACGCTGCGCCGCTGCGGGCCCGCGCTGGCCGCCGTGCTGCGCGGCGAGCAGGACCCTTTGCAACTGCTGTTCCCGGGCGGCTCGTTCGACGAAGCGCGCAAGCTCTATGTGGACTCGCCCTACGCGCAGACCTACAACCGCGCGCTCGGCGAAGCCCTGCAGGCCGCCATCGCCCGGCTGCCGGCCGGCGCGCGCCTGCGCGTGCTGGAGATCGGCGCCGGCACCGGCGGCACCACCACCTACGTGCTGCCGCTGCTGCCGGCCGAGCGCACCGAGTACACCTTCACCGACCTCTCGCCGCTGTTCCTGGAGCGCGCGGCCGAGAACTTCGCCGCCTATCCCTTCGTGCGCCATGCGCTGCTCGACATCGAGCGCGACCCGCAGGCGCAGGGCTTCGCAGCCGGTGCCTACGACATCGTGATCGCGGCCAACGTGCTGCACGCCACCGCCGACCTGGCCCAGACCCTGCGCCACGCCAAGGGCCTGATGGCGCCGGGCGCCCTGCTGTTCCTGCTGGAAGGCGTGGCCCCGGAACGCTGGGTGGACCTCACTTTCGGCCTCACCGAAGGCTGGTGGCGTTTCAGCGACGCGGCCCTGCGCCCGGACTACCCCCTGGTGCCTCGCTCGGCCTGGCTGGCCACGCTGCAAGGCCTGGGCTTCCAGGGCGCCTGCGCGGTGCCCGACGACGGCTGGACCGCGCGCGGCGCGGCGCAGCAGGCGCTGATGCTGGCGCAACGCCCGCTCGGCGGCCAGGCCTGGACCCTGGTGGGTGACCCGCAGGGCCTGGGCCGTGCGCTGGCCGAGCGCCTGCGCGCGCGCGGCGACCAGGTGCAGACCCTGGCGGCGGAGGCCGTGCCGCCCGCCGGTGAGCTGGGCGAGATCGTTTACCTGGCCGGCCTCGAACTCGCAGAGCGCGGTCTCGACGACCGCGAAGCCGCCGCGTCGGCCCACACGCTCGCGGGCGAGTGGCCGCGCCGCTGGCTCGCGGCGGCGGCACAAGGGCAGGGCCGCATCCGCTTCGTGACGCGGGGCGTGCAGGGCGGTGCCGGCGGGGCGATGAGCCCGGGCGCTGCCTGGCAGGCACCGCTGTGGGGTTGGGGGCGCGGTTTCTCGCTGGAGCAGCCCGGCGCCTGGGGCGGCCTGATCGACCTGCCGTCGGCCGCGACCGTGGACACGCTGCTGGAAGCGCTCGACGCGGTGGACGGCGAAGACCAGGTGGCCTGGCGCGATGGCCAGCGCCGTGTGGCGCGCCTGGTTCAGGCCGACACACCGCCCGCGGCACCGCTGAGCTTCAGCGCCGATGCCTGCTACCTCGTCACCGGCGGGTTCGGTGGCCTGGGCCTGGTGGTGGCGCGCTGGCTGGCCGACCATGGCGCGCGCCACATCGCCTTGCTGGGCCGCCAACCCGACCTCGGCGCGCCCGGTGTGGCCGCGATCGAGGCCCTGGGCGCGCGGGTGCACGCGGTGCAGGCCGACGTGGCCGACGAGGCCGCGATGGCGCGCGCCTTTGAGCAGCTCAAGCGCGACGCGCCGCCGCTGCGCGGTGTGATGCACGCCGCCGCCGCGCTGAGCGCCGCGCCGCTGCTCCAGCTCGACGACGCCATGGTGCGCCAGATGCTGGCGCCCAAGCTCGCCGGCACCCTGGTGCTCGAACGCCTCACGCGCGGCCTGGCGCTCGATTTCCTGGTGCTGTTCTCCTCGACCACCGCCTTGCTCGGCGCCTCGGGCCTGGCCCACTACGCGGCCGCCAACACCTTCCTGGACACGCTGGCCGAAGCCGGCGACGCCTCGCGCCGCGTGATCTCGGTGAACTGGGGCACCTGGGAGGTGATGCGCCTGGCCTCCAACGACGACCAGCGCAGCTACCGCGAAGGCGGCCTGCAGCCCATGGCCGCCGCCGACGCCCTGGATGCGCTGGGCCGCCTGCTGGGCGGCACGGCGCGGCAGGCCGTCGTGGCCCAGGTGGACTGGGCCGCGCTCAAGACCCTGCACGAGGTGCGCCGCTCGCGGCCGCTGCTGTCGCACCTGGGCATCGCGCCCCGGGCCGCTGTGGTGGAAGCGCCGCGCGCGGACAGCGGGCCGTCCCTGCAGGCGCGGCTGGAGGCCGCACCGCCGGCCATGCGCCACGACCTGCTGGTGGAGTTCGTGCGGCAGGAAGTCGCCTCGGTGCTCGGCCTGGCCGGGCCCGCCGTGGTGCCGATCGCCACCGGGCTGTTCGACCTGGGCATGGACTCGCTGATGGCGGTCGAGCTCAAGCGGCGGCTGGAGCGCGGCGCGGCGCGTGCGCTGCCGTCCACGCTGACCTTCAACTACCCGAACGTGGGCGCGCTCGCGCGCTTTCTGGAAACCCAGCTCACCGTCAAACCGGCCACACCGCCGGCACCGGCCGCCGCACCCGCTGCGGTGGCCGAGGTCGAGGTGCCCGATGCCGATGCGGACCTCGATTCGCTCAGCGACGACGAGCTGGAGGCCCGCTTGCTGGCCCGACTGGAGCAGACCAAATGAAATACCGATCCCTGGGCGCACGCCTGACGATCATCTTCGTGGCCCTGTGGGCGGCCGAGGAGGCGCTCACCGGCGTGCTCCTGCAGCGCTACGGCCTGGCGCAGGTGGTGTGCCTGCGGTTCGCGCTGCACCTGGCGCTGCTGTGGATGCTGTTCGGGCGCGGCAACGGCCCCTCGCTGTGGCGCACGCGCCGCCCGGCGTCGCAGCTGTTCCGCGCCGCGATGATGGTGGGCATGCCTGCCTGCTGGTCGCTGGGTGTGCAGCGCGGCCTGGCGCCGGTCACTTTCCTGGCCGTGTTCTGGATCGCGCCCCTGATGATCCTGGGCCTGTCCCGCCTGGTGTTGCGCGAGCGCGTGCCGCTCAGGCTCTTCGGTTTCGCGGCGGCGGCCAGCGTGGGCGTGTTCCTGCTGCTGGGCCCGCACGCGCTGCCGCGGCCCGAGTTGCTGGTGTTCCCGGTGGCCATGGCCGCCTGCTTCAGCGTGTACGTGGTGATGACGCGCCTGCTGCACGCCGAGCCGACCCGGGTGAACCTGTTCTACACCGGCCTGGGCGCCTGCCTGCTGCTGTTGCCCCTGATGCCCTCGGGCTGGGTGACGCCGAGCGCGCCCGACCTGCTGCTGCTGGCGGGCGTGGCGGTGCTGGGCCTGGGGGCGCTGCTGGCGCTGGAGCGCCTGACGGCGGTGGCGCCGGTCTCGCGCACCGCGCCGCTGCTGTACCTGCAGATCGGTTTCACGCTGGCCTTCGCCTGGGTGGCGGCGCACCCGCTGCCGGGCTTGATCGCCGTGGCCGCCGTGGTGCTGGCGGCAGGCCTGTGGCTGGCGCTGCGCCGGCGCCGGCGCGGCTCTTCCTGGCACATGACCTCGCTGCTGGCCGACACCGGCCACGCCGGGCTGGACTGAACGAGGTGACAGGATGACTGCCAACCGCCGCGCCATCCTGCTGATGCTGGTCTTCGTCTTCCTGTGGGCGGGGATCGAGGCCATGGCGGCCAACGTGCTGCGCCACTACTCCCCTTACCAGGTGGTCTGGACGCGCTACGCCGTGCACCTGGCGCTGATGGCTGCGCTCTGGGGATGGCGCGAGCCGGCCTCGCTCTGGCAGACCCGCCGCCCGGTGTTCCATGTGGCGCGCTCGCTGCTGATGCTGGGCATGCCCGCGTCCTGGGTGATCGGCATGCAGATGGGGGTGTCGGGGCACGCGGTGATGACCATCTTCTGGATCAGCCCGCTGCTCATCCTCGGCCTGGCCTGGGTGTTCCTGCAGGACCGTGTGCCGCTGCTGGTCTGGGTGGCGACCGGTGTGGCCTGCGTGGGCGGCCTGCTGGTCAACGGCCTGCATGGGCTGCCGGGTGCGTCGCTGCTGATCTACCCCCTGGGCATGGCGCTTTGCTTCAGCGCCTACGTGGTGATGACACGCTCGCTGCGCACCGAAACCACGCGCACCAACCTGTTCTACACCGCCGCCGGCGTGTTCGTGGTGCTCACGCCCGCCATGCCGGGCCTGTGGGTCATGCCGTCGCTGCCGGACCTGCTCGTCATGGTGGTCATCGGCCTGCTGGGCTACGTCACCTTGCTCGCGCTGGACCGCTCCGCCGCCGCCGCACCCGTGAGTATTTCGGCACCCTTCGCGTATTTACAAATTGCCTTCACGGTGCCGCTCTTCTGGGCGGCAGGCCTGGGGCATGATATGTCGCTCCCGCGCATGGCGCTGGGACTGTTGTTGATCGTTGGTGCTGCGCTCTGCCTGTGGCTGCGCGAGCCGCGCCTCAATGCCCGCGACGCGGTGATGGCGCGGTCGACGCCGTGATGAAGTTTTCAGTGAGGAAGTGATATGCAGTCAGATCGGACCACCCCCCCAGAGTCGACGCCCGCCCAGCCGGCGGCTGCCGCCGATCGGCGCAACATGCTGCAGAACGCGCTCGGTGCCATCGAGCGCCTGCAGTCCCGCCTGGACGCGGTCGAGAGCGCGAAGCACGAGCCGATCGCCATCGTGGGCATGGCCTGCCGCGTGCCTGGCGGCGCGGAAGACGCCGACAGCTTCTGGAAGCTGCTGACCGAAGGCAAGGACGTGGTGGGCGAAGTGCCCGCCGACCGCTGGGAGGTGGACGCGTACTACGACCCCGACCCGAGCAAGCAGGGCAAGGCACGCACCAAGGCCGGCGGCTTCCTGAAAGACATCGACCAGTTCGAGCCCAGCTTCTTCGGCATGTCGCCGCGCGAGGCGGCCGGCGTGGATCCGCAGCAGCGGCTGCTGCTGGAAGTGGCCTGGGAGGCGATGGAGCACGCGGCCATCCCCACCGACCAGCTCGATGGCAGCCTGACCGGCGTGTTCGTCGGCATCACGTCGATGGATTATTCCAACCGCATCGACGTGGCCGACCCGGCCCGCAGCGACATCTACCTGGCCACCGGCACCGCGCTCAACGCGGCGGCGGGCCGCGTGTCCTTCACCTTCGGCTTCCGTGGCCCCTGCATGGCGATCGACACCGCCTGCTCGTCCTCGCTGGTGGCCATTCACACCGCCTGCCAGAGCCTGCGCAACGGCGAAAGCAACCTGGTGCTGGCCGGCGGCGTCAACGCCATCCTCTCGCCCGACCCGTTCGTGCTGATCTCCAAGTGGGGCATGTTGTCGCCCGACGGCCGCTGCAAGACCTTCGACGCCTCGGCCAACGGCTTCGTGCGCGGCGAAGGCTGCGGCCTGATCGTGCTCGAGCGCCTGTCCGACGCCGTGGCCAACGGCCGCCGCATCCTGGGCGTGATCCCGGGCTCGGCGATCAACCAGGACGGCCGCTCCAGCGGCCTGACCGTGCCCAACGGCCTGGCCCAGCAGGAGGTGGTTCGCCAGGCGCTGGCCTCGGCCCGGCTCCAGCCCACCGACGTGAGTTATGTCGAGGCCCACGGCACCGGCACCTCGCTGGGCGACCCGATCGAGGTCGAGGCGCTGGCCGCCGTGTACGGCGAAGGCCGCGCGATGCAGCAGCCTTTCGAGATCGGTTCGGTCAAGTCCAACATCGGCCACCTGGAAGCCGCGTCCGGCGTGGCCAGCGTGATCAAACTCGTGATGGCGCTGCGGCACCAGCAGCTGCCCGCCAGCCTGCACGTGAAGCAGCTCACGCCCTCCATTCCGTGGGAGACGCTGCCGGTGCGCGTGAGCACCGCGCTGCACGACTGGAAGCCGGTGGGCGACGTGCGCCGCGTCGCGGGCGCCAGCGCCTTCGGCTTCAGCGGCATGAACGCGCACGTGCTGGTGGCCGAACCGCCCGCCGCACCTGCGCTGGCCGCCGCGCCCGCGCGGCCGCTGTATGCCATGCCGCTGTCGGCGAAGAACGACGCGGCGCTGCAGGCGCTGGCGCAGCGCTACGCCAACCACCTGGAACAACGCCCCGCCGACGCGCTGGCCGATGTGTGCGCCACCGCGGCCATCGGCCGCTCGCACCACCTGCTGCGCACGGTATTGGTCGCGGCCGATCGCGCCGGCATGCAGGCCCAGCTGCGCGAACTCGCCAGCACCGGCCAGTCGGCCGTGCAGGGTTCCGTCTCGGCCAGCGGGCGCAACCGCGTGGCCTTCCTCTTCACCGGGCAGGGCGCGCAGTACGTCGGCATGGGCCGCGAGCTGTACGACGCCGAACCCGTGTTCCGGGCCACCATCGACCGCTGCGCGGCCGTGCTCGACCCCTTGCTGGGCAAGCCGTTGCGCGAGGTGATGTTCGAGGAGACCGGCGGCAGCCTGGACCAGACCGGTTTCACGCAGCCCGCGCTGTTCGCCATCGAGGTCGCACTGGCCGCCACCTGGCGCAGCTGGGGCATCGAGCCCACGGTGGTGATCGGCCACAGCGTGGGCGAATTCGCCGCCGCCGTGGTCGCGGGCGTGTTCAGCCTGGAAGACGGTGCCCGCCTGATCGCGGCCCGGGGCCGGCTGATGCAGGCGCTGCCGGCCGGCGGCGCCATGGTGTCGGTGCAGGGCGACGCGGCGCTGGTGCAGCGCGAGATCGCGCCGCACGCCGACAAGGTGTCGATCGCCGCCTTCAACGCGCCAGGCAACCTGGTGATCGCCGGCGCCGGCGCCGAGGTGACCGCCATCGCCGCACGCCTGGCGGAGCAGGGCCTGCGCACGCAGGCGCTGTCGGTGTCGCACGCCTTCCACTCGCCGCTGATGGACCCGATGGTCGCGGAGTTCCGCCAGCTGGCGGCCGGCGTGACCCACTCGGCGCCCACGCTCACCTGGATCTCCAACCTCGACGGCGCCCCCATGGACTGGGCGAAGTGGGGCACCCGCATGGCCGACTACTGGGCCAGCCATGTGCGGGCACCGGTGGCGTTCGAGAGCGGCGCGCGCGCGCTGGCCGCCACGCAATGCGATGTGCACCTCGAAGTGGGACCCAACCCCACGCTGATCGGCCTGGGCATGCAGTGCGTGCCCGAAGGCACGGCGGCGACCGACTGGCTGCCCTCGCTCAAGCGCAGCAAGGGCGGCTGGGAACAGATGCTCGACAGCGTGGCGCGCCTGTACGTGCGCGGCGCGAAGCTGAACTGGACGGCGGTGCAGGGCCCGGGCGTTCGCCACAGCCTCGAGCTGCCGCTGTACCCCTTCCAGCGCCAGGCCTACCTCATTCCTTTTGCGTCGCGCACCCGCCGCGTGGCCGGCGATTCGGTGCACGACCTGCTCGGCGAGCGCCTGAACGTGGCCGGCGTGGCCGCGCAGTTCGAGCGCACGGTGGACGCCACCAGCCCGGCCTGGGTGGTGGACCATGTGATCGCGTCCGAGGCCGTGATGCCGCTGACCGCCTACCTCGAAGCCGCCCTGGCCGGGGCGCGGCAGGCCGACCCGACGGTCACCGGCCTCACGGCGGTGGAAATCGGTGAGCCCATGCCCCTGCTCGACGGCGAACAGCGGCTCATGCAGGTCTCGGTGGACAAGGCCCTGGGCGGTGTGCCCTCGCGCGTGCGGGTGTTCAGCCGCGACGCGAAGCGGCCCGAGGCCGAATGGACCCAGCACGCCACAGCCGAGCCGCTGCGCGGTCCGGCGCAGGGTGTGCCCGTGTCGCCCGTGGCCGAAGCGGCGAAGCGATTGACCAACGAGGTCGAGGTCACGCCGTTCTATGAGAAGGTGCGCAAGCTCGGTGTCGATTTCGGCGCCGGCTTCCGGGGCATGCGCCGCGTCTGGTGCGGCGAGGGCGAAGCCATCGGCGAGATCGTGCTGACCGACGCGGTCCAGGCCGACGCCGGCAAGTACCTGATGCACCCCGCGCTGCTCGATGCCTGCTTCCACACCTCGGCGGTGGCCATGGACACGCTGCCCAGCGCCAACGACGGCCGCTTCTACCTGCCCATCGGCGTGGACCGCTACCTCTGGAACGCCTCGCCCACCGGCACGCTGCGCAGCCATGCCCGCGTGCGCCCGGCGCCGCCGCACAGCGACATGCTGGTGCTCGACGTGCACATCGAAACGCCCGACGGCCAGCCCGTGGCCCTGCTCGAAGGCCTGCGCTGCCGCCGCGCCAGCCGCGAGCTGTTCCGCCAGCGCGTGGACGCGCAGGTGGCCGACTGGCTCTACGAACTGCAATGGAAACCTGAGGCCCTGGTGGCCGAGCCCGCCACCGCCGAAGGCACCTGGCTGGTCTTCGACGAAGGCCAGGGCCGGGGCCAGCGGCTGGCCGACGAGATCGCCCAGCGCGGCGGCCAGGCCTTCCGCGTGCTGCCCTCGGGCAGTGCGGCCGGCCCGGGCGCCACGGTGATCGACGAAACCCAGGCCGGCGAGTACGCCCGCCTGGTGGCGAAGGCCGCTGAAAGCGGCGCGCTGCGCGGCGTGGTGTCGCTGTGGCCCCTGCGCGTGCCGGCGCTGCGCGACGACGACCTGCCCAGCGCGGTGCAGCGTTTCGGCGTCGATGCCGCGCTGCTCACGCTGCAGGCCCTGGCGCAGGCCGATCTGCCGTCGGCACCGCGCCTGTGGATCGCCACCGCCGGCAGCCAGTCGGTGGACGGCACCGAGGAACTGCGCATCACGCAGGCCCCGGTGGCCGGCCTGGCGCGGGTGGCCGCGAGCGAACACCCCGAACTGCGCGTGACCCTGGTCGACCTCGACCCGCAAGCCACGCCCAGCGATGCCCGCCTGCTGCTCGACGAGATGCTCGCCGGCAGCGAAGAGACCCAGGTCGCGCTGCGCAAGGGCGTGCGCCATGCCGCCCGCCTGGCGCGCCAGCCGCGCTCCAGCGCGCCGCACATCGACGACGCACCGATCCGCCTGAACATCACCGAGCGCGGCACGCTCGAAAACCTGAACCTGGGCGCGATGGAACGCCGCGCACCGGGTCGGGGCGAGGTGGAGATCCGGGTGCGCGCCAGCGGCCTGAACTTCCGCGACGTGCTCAGCGCGCTGGGCATGTACCCCGGCGAGATTCGCCACCTGGGCAGCGATGCCGCGGGTGAGGTCGTGGCGGTGGGCGAGGGCGTCACGCAATTCAAGGTCGGCGACCGCGTGGTCGCGATGCTCGAAGGCGCCTTCTCCAGCCACGCGGTCGCGCGCTGGGAGTTCGTCGCACCGCTGCCCGCCGGCGTGAGCTTCGAGCAGGGCGCGGCGATCCCGACCGCCTACCTCACCGCCGACATCACGCTCAACCTGCTGGGCAAGATGAGCCAGGGCGACCGCGTGCTGATCCACTCGGGCGCGGGTGGCGTGGGCATGGCCGCCATCGCGCTGGCCCGCCGCGCGGGCGCGGAAATCTTCGCCACCGCCGGCAGCCCCGAGAAGCGTGAGGAACTGCGCCGCCTCGGTGTGCACCACCCGCTGGATTCGCGCAGCGACTCCTTCGCCGACGAGATCGCCCGCATCACCGAAGGCAAGGGCGTGCGCCTGGTGCTCAACTCGCTCGCTGGCCAGCTGCTGGACCGCAGCTTCGAGTGCCTGTCCGACGGCGGTGTCTTCCTCGAGATCGGCAAGCGCGGCCTGTGGACACACGAGCGCGTGGCCGAGCTCAACCGGGGCATCGAATACCACATCGTGGACTGCAACGACAACGCGCGCGACACCCCCGAGATCGTGGGCCAGATCTTCACGCGCGTGCTGCAGGAGATCGAGTCCGGCGTGCTGCCGTGGCTGCCTTGCACCACTTTCCCGTTCGAGAACGCGCCCGACGCCTTCCGCTACATGGCGCAGGCCAAGCACATCGGCCGCGTGGTGTTCCGCCACCGCGTGGACCCGCGCAAGCTGCCGCAGGCGGTGCAGGACGATGCGACCTACCTGGTCACCGGCGGCCTCAAGGGCCTGGGCCTGCTGGCCGGCCAATGGCTGGCCGGCGAGGGCGCGCGCCACCTGCTGCTGGCGGGCCGCAGCGAACCCGACGCGACAGCGCGCGAGGCCATCGCGGCCATGGAAGCCGAGGGCGTGAGCGTGAAGACCGTTTCGGCCGACGTGGCCACGGCCGACGGCATCGCGCGCCTCATGGCCGCCCTGAAGGACATGCCCGCGCTGGGTGGTGTCGTCCACGGTGCGGCGGTGCTGGACGACGGCGTGCTGCTCAAGCAGACACCCGAGCGCTTCGCCACCGTGATGGGGCCGAAGGCCGACGGCGCGTGGCGCCTGAGCGTGGCCCTGGAGCGCGCCGGCCACCGGCCGGACTTCGTGGTCTTCTATTCCTCCCTGTCGGCCGTGTTCGGCTCGGCGGGGCAGGGCAACTACGTGGCGGCCAACGCCTTCCTGGATGCGCTCGCGCGCCAGCGCCGCGACGCGGACCGCTCGGCCCTGAGCGTCAACTGGGGCGCCTGGAGCGAGGTCGGCATGGCGGTGCGCGCCGGCACGGTGTCGCGCGCCGGGGCGCAAGGCCTGGCCTCGCTGTCGCCGGCCGAAGGCATGCAGGCGCTGAGCGTGCTGCTGCGCGACAACGCCACCCGCAGCTCGGTCGCACCGATCGACTGGGCGCTGCTGGGCCAGCAGATGCCGGCCGGGCAGGCCCCCAGGCTGTTGGCCGACCTGCTCGCGGCGGCACAGAACCGCGGCGGCAGCCAGGCCCAGGGCAGCGCCGCGCGCGTGGACTACGCCAGCCTGCCGGCCAAGGAGCGGCGCGAGCAGCTCGTGACGCTGGTGCGCCGCGAGCTGGCCACCGTGCTGGGCCTGGCCGGTTCGCCGCAATCGATCCCGGTCGATCAGACCTTCACCGCGCTGGGCCTGGACTCGCTCACCTCGGTGGAACTGCGCAACCGCCTGCAGCAGGCGCTGGGCCGCAGCGTGGCCGCCACCGCCGCCTTCGAGTGGCCCTCGGTGGGCGAGATGGCGACCCACCTGAACAGCCTCTATGGCGATGAAGACGCCTCCGATGCCGCCGATTCCGACAGCCGGGAGGAACTCACGTTGTGAGCGATACCGTCGAGTTGATCAAACGGCTTCAAGGGCTGGACATCCACCTGAAACTGGACGGGGACCGGCTCAGCGTCAACGCGCCCAAAGGCGCCGTGACGCCGGAACTCCGCGAGGAACTCGGGCGGCGCAAGGACGAGGTCAAGGCCTACCTGGCGGCGCACGGCACCGCGCCGGCCCGCGCCGTGCTGCCCGCGCTGGAGCGCGTGCCGCGCCAGGCCGACATGCCGATCTCGCACACCCAGCAGCGGCTGTGGTTCCTGCGCCAGATGGACCCCGGCAGCCACGCCTACAACATCGCGGCGGCCCTGCGCTTCAGCGGGCCGCTCGACGAAGCCTTGCTCGAGCGCGTGCTGGCGGTGCTGGTGGCCCGCCACGAGAGCCTGCGCACGCGCTTCATCTCGGCGCAGGGCGAGCCGCGGTTCGTGATCGATCCGCACGCCCGCGTGCACCTGGATCGCATCGACATCTCGCACCTGCAGGGCGCGGCGCGCGACGCCGCGTGCAAGCAGGCCATCGAGAGCATCGCGCGGCGCCCGTTCGATCTGGCGCAGGCCCCCTTGCTGCACGCCGGCCTGATCCGCGAGGCCGACCAGCAGCAGGTGTTCGCCTTCGCGCTCGATCACATCGTCTCCGACGGCCTGTCGCTCGGCATCTTCATGCTGGAGTTCCGGGACCTGTACTCGCGCCTGGCGACCGGCCACGAGGTGACGGTGGTCGAGCCGCCCATCCAGTACTACGACTACGCCGAATGGGAGCGCCGCGCCTTCGCCCAGGGCGCGATCGACGAGCACCTGGCCTTCTGGAAGCGCGAGCTCGCCGGCCTGCCGTCGATGCTGCAGCTGCCCACCGACCGGCCCCGGCCGCCGGTGCAGACCGCCAGCGGCTCGCGCTGCGCGCTGCAGCTCACGCCCGCGTTCTCCGACCGCCTCAAGGCCTTCGGCCGCGCCGAGGGCACGACGCTGTTCATGGTGATGCTCTCGGCCTTCCAGGTGCTCATGCACCGCTACAGCGGCGAGACCGACATCGCCATCGGCTCGGCCATCGCCAACCGCAACCGCTCCGAGGTCGAGCACACGATCGGCTTCTTCGCCAACAACCTGGTGCTGCGCGCCGACGTGAGCGGCGACCCGACGGTGCGCGAGCTCATGACCCGCGTGCGCGAACGCGCGCTGCGCGCCTACGCGCACCAGGAGATGCCGTTCGACATGCTGGTCGACGAGCTGGGCACGCGCCGCGAGCTCGATCACTCGCCGCTGTTCCAGGTGCTGTTCGTGCTGCAGAACCTGTCCATGACCAGCCTGGAGCTGCCCGGCCTGCGCTGCGACAGCATGGACCTGGACGTGACCGCCTCGCGCTTCGACCTGTCCGTGGACGTGTTCGACATCGTGCACGGCCTGCGCTGCTACTTTGAGTACAACACCGACCTGTTCGATGTCTCGACCATCGAGCGCATGCTCAACCACTACCGCAAGCTGCTCGAAGGTTTCATCGATCGGCCCGACGCGCGTGTGAGCGAACTGGCCTTGCTGACGGACGACGAACAGCGCCAGCTGCTGCTGGACTGGAACGCCACCGCCATGCCGTACCCGGTCGAGCAGACCGTGCACGGCCTGTTCGAGGCGCAGGCACAGCGCACGCCCGACGCGCCGGCGCTGCGCTTCGATGACGTGGTGCTGAGCTACGCCGAACTCAACGCCCGCGCCAACCGGCTGGCCCACCACCTGCGCGCCCTGGGCGCGGGGCGCGAGTCGCTGGTCGGGGTCTGGATGGAGCGCAGCGAAGACATGGTGGTCGCGGTGCTGGGCGTGCTCAAGGCCGGCGCGGCCTATGTGCCGCTCGACCCGGCGTTCCCCAAGGACCGCATCGACTACATGATGGAAGACGCGGCGCTGTCCGTCGTCGTGACCCAGTCGGCCCTGGCCGAAGGCCTGCCCGCCGGCATCCGCGCGGTCTGCATGGACCGCGATGCCGCCGCGCTCGCGGCGGAACCGGCCGCTGACCCGGCGCCCCTGGCGGGCTCGGGCGACCTGGCCTATGTGATCTACACCTCGGGCTCCACCGGCCGCCCCAAGGGCGTGATGCTGGAGCACCGCTCGGTGGTGAACTTCCTGCTGTCGATGCACCGCGAGCCGGGCATCACGGCGCAGGACCGCTTCGTCTCGGTGACCACGCTCTCGTTCGACATCGCCGGCCTGGAAATCCATGGCCCGCTCACCGTCGGCGGCACCGTGGTGCTGGCCTCGCGCGCGACCGCGCTCGACGGCGTGCGCCTCGCCGCGCTGCTCGATCAATGCGAAGCCACGCTGCTGCAGGCCACGCCGGCGACCTGGCGCCTGCTGCTGGAAAGCGGCTGGCAGGGCCGGCCCGGGCTCAAGATGCTGTGCGGCGGCGAAGGCCTGCCGCGCGACCTGGCCGACAAGCTGCTGGCCACCGGCGGCGAGCTGTGGAACATGTACGGCCCGACCGAGACCACGATCTGGTCCACGGTCTGGCGCGTCACCGACACCACGCGCGCGATCTCCATCGGGCGCCCCATCGCCAACACCCAGGTCTACGTGCTGGAGCCCTCGGGCCTGCCGGCGCCGGTGGGTGTGGGCGGCGAGCTGTGCATCGGCGGTGACGGCCTGGCGCGCGGCTACCGCGGGCGCGACGACCTGACCGCGGAAAAATTCGTCACGCTGGACCTGCCCGGCGTGGGGCCGACGCGGGTCTACCGCACTGGCGACGTGGTGCGCTTCCTGGCCGACGGTCGCATGGAGTTCGTCGGCCGGCGCGACCACCAGGTGAAAGTGCGGGGCTTTCGCATCGAGCTGGGCGAGATCGAGACCGTGCTCGCGAAACACGGCGGCATCAAGGAATGCGTGGTGCACGTGCGCGAGGACACGCCGGGTGACCAGCGCCTGGTGGCCTACGTCGTCAGCGAGCCGGGCACCCCCTTCGAGGCCGAGGCCGCGCGCGCCACGCTGCGCGTGCAACTGCCCGAGTACATGGTGCCCAACCTCTTCGTGGTGCTGGAGGCGCTGCCGCTCACGCCCAACGGCAAGGTGGACCGCAAGGCCCTGCCGGCGCCCGCGCTGGTGGTGGAGGACGCCGACGACAGCGCCGACGAGGCGCTCATGACGCCGGTGCAGCGGCAGGTCGCCGCGCTCTGGCGCGAGGTGCTGAGCACCCAGCGCATCGGCCTGCACGCCAACTTCTTTGACCTGGGCGGCCACTCGCTGCTGCTGGTGCGGCTGCAGTCGGCCATGCAACGCGAGTTCGGCAAGGAGTTCCCGCTGGTGGAGCTGTTCCAGCGCACCACCGTGGCCGCCCAGGCCGAACGCATGTCCACACCGGTGGGCGCCAGTGGAGCGCTGGAGCGCGCCCGCGCGCGCGCCGCCAAACAGATTCAGGGGTAAGGGGATGAGTCCCAGCGAGCAATTTCCCGCGCACGCCATGGCCATCGTGGGCATGGCGGGGCGCTTTCCGGGCGCGAGCGATCTGGACGCGTTCTGGCGGAACATCCGCGAGGGCGTGGAAGCGCTCGAACCGTTCAGCGAGGCCGATCTGCAGGAAGCCGGTGTGGACCCGGCCCTGAGCGGCCAGCCTCAGTACGTGCGCAAGGGCACGGTGCTGGAAAACGCCGACCATTTCGACGCCGGCTTCTTCGGCATGTCGCCGCGCGAGGCGCAGGTGATCGATCCTCAGCAGCGCATCTTCCTGGAGTGCGCCTGGGAAGCCCTGGAGCACGCGGGCTATGCGCCCGGCGCGATCGCGCAGGCCGTCGGCGTGTATGCCGGCGCCAGCATGAACACCTACCTGCTGTCGCAGATCCTGCGCGACCCGGCGCTGGCCGCTTCGGTCGGCGGTTACCAGCTCATGCTGGGCAACGACAAGGACTTTCTCTGCACGCGCGTGTCCTACAAGCTGGACCTGCATGGGCCCAGCATGACGCTGCAGACCGCCTGCTCGACCTCGCTGGTGGCGGTGCAGGTGGCCTGCCGCGCGCTGGAGCGGCACGAGTGCGACATCGCGCTGGCCGGCGGCGTGTCGGTCAACTTCCCGCAGCGCGGGGGTTACCTGTTCCAGGAGGGCATGATCCTCTCGCCCGACGGCCACTGCCGGCCGTTCGACGCCGACGCCAAAGGCACGCGGCCCGGTGCCGGTGCCGGCATCGTGGTGCTCAAGCGCCTGGCCGACGCGCTGGCCGACGGTGACACCATCCACGCCGTGATCCGCGGCGCGGCCATCAACAACGACGGCGCCGGCAAGGCCGGCTACACCGCGCCCAGCGTGGACGGACAGGTGGAGGCCATCGCCACAGCGCAGATGCTGGCCGACGTGGACCCGCGCAGCATCGGCTACCTGGAGGCGCACGGCACCGCCACGCCGCTGGGCGACCCGATCGAGATCGCGGCGCTGCGCCAGGTGTTCGAGGCCGGCACCGCCGACCAGGGCTTCTGCCGCCTGGGCTCGCTCAAGGCCAACCTGGGCCACCTCGACGCCGCTGCCGGCGTGGCCGGCCTGATCAAGACCGTGCTGGCGCTGCAGCACCGCGAGCTGCCGCCGCTGGTGAACTTCCGCCAGGCCAACCCGCAGCTGAACCTGGACCGCTCGCCCTTCACCGCCAGCGCCCAGGCCGCGCCCTGGCCGGCGCAGGCGGGTCCGCGACGCGCCGGCGTGAGCTCCTTCGGCATCGGCGGCACCAACGCCCACGTGGTGCTGGAAGAGGCCCCCGCTATCGAGCGCGTGGAGAACGCCGGCCAGCCTCAGCTGCTGGTGCTGTCCGCGCGCAGCGAAGCCGCGCTGGAAGCGGCCACGCAGCGCCTGCGCGACCACCTGACCGGCCACGCCGATCTGGACCTGCGCGACGTCGCCTGGACGCTGCAGGAAGGCCGCCGCGCCTTTCCGCACCGCCGCACCCTCGTGGCCGCCAGCACCGCCGACGCCGTGGCGGCGCTGGGTGCGCCCAAGCGCGCGCCGGTGCACACCGCGCGCCACGAAGGCGGCGAGCGCCCGGTGGCCTTCCTGTTCAGCGGGCAGGGCAGCCAGTTCGCCGGCATGGGCGCCGACCTGTACGAACAACATGCCGTCTACCGCGACGCCATCGACCGCTGTGCCGAGCTGCTGCGCGAACCCATGGGGCGCGACCTGCGCGAGCTGCTGTTCGCGCCGGCGGGTGACCTCACCATCAACGAAACCCGCTATGCCCAGCCGGCGCTGTTCGTCACCGAGTACGCGCTGGCGATGCTCTGGCAGTCGTGGGGCGTGCGCCCGGCCGCGATGCTGGGCCACAGCATCGGCGAGTACGTGGCGGCCCACCTGGCCGGCGTGATGTCGCTGGCCGATGCGCTCGCCCTGGTGGCCGCGCGCGGCCAGCTGATGCAAAGCATGGCGCCGGGCGGCATGGCGGCGGTGCAGCTGAGCGCTTCCGAATTGCAGAAATGGCTGGCCACGCCGGCCGGCACGCTGGAGATCGCGGCGGTCAACGCGCCCAACCTGTGCGCCATCTCCGGCCCGCACGAGGCGCTGGCCGCCTGCCTCCAGCAGTTGAAAGAGCAGGGCATCGACGCCCAGCCGCTGCACACCTCGCACGCCTTCCACTCGTCGATGATGGAGGGCGTGCTCGCCCCCTTCACCGCGCTGGTCGAGAAGGTGGCCCTGGCCGCGCCGGGCGTGCCCTACGTGTCCAACGTCACCGGCCTGTGGATCACGCCGGCCCAGGCCACGTCGCCCGCGTACTACGCCGAGCACCTGCGCCGCGCCGTGCTGTTCGAGGCCGGCGTGCGCACGCTGGCGGCCGACCCCTCGCTGCACTTGCTCGAAGTCGGCCCGGGCCGTTCGCTGGCCACGCTGGCGGGCATGGCGCTGGGCGTGGAAGGCGTGCGCCGCACCAGCCTGTCCATGGGCCATGCGCGCGACGCGCGCAGCGCTTCACAGGCGATGCTCGAAGCCGCCAGCCGCCTCTGGCTCGCGGGCGTGTCGCTCGACTGGGCCGGCCTGCACGGCCCGGTGCGGCCGCGGCGCGTGCCGCTGCCCACCTATCCGTTCGAGCGCAAGCGCCACGCGGTCGACCCGGTGGCGCCCAAAGCCGCGCCGCCCAAGGCGGTGGTTCCGGTGGCGGAAGCCGCCGTGCAACGGCCCGTCGATGACTGGTTCTGGGAGCCTTCCTGGCAACGCGCGGGCGCCTTGCCCACCGGGCTTGCACCGGTGACCGAGGCCCCGGGCCGCTGGCTGGTGTTCCGGCGCGACGATGCCGCGTCGCAGGCCCTGGTGGCCGCGCTGGCGGCGCAGGGTATCGAGGTGGTCTCGGTGACCGCCGGCAGCGGATTCCGGCCGGTTTCGGCCACGCACTACGAGGTGGCGCCCGACTCGCAAGCCGACCACGATCAGCTGTTCAGCGCCCTGGGCGCGGCGCCGCTGGCCTGTGTGCTGCATGCCTGGAACACGGGCGACGACGCGCCGCAGACCCTGGATGCCGCGCTGCCGCCAGGCCGCCGCCAGGCCTTCGACGCGCTGATCTGCCTGGCGCGCGCGCTGGGCGGTGTGAAGCGAGCCCAGCCGCTGCCGGTGCTGGTGCTCAGCAGCGACCGCGAGCCGGTGCTCGGCACCGAAGCCGTGCGGCCCGAGCGCGCGCTGCTGCTCGGCCCGGCCTTGCTGTTGCCGCTGGACGTGCCCGGCGTGCACTGCCGCGCGATCGACCTGGCGGGCAGCGAGTGGCGGCCCGATGCCGCCCCCCGCCTGGCCGCCTCGCTGCGCGCCGAGGTGGCGCGGCCCGAGCCCGACGGCGTGGTGGCCTACCGGGGCCGCCACCGCTGGACGCCCACGCTGATGCCCCGGCGCCTGGGCGCCGACGCGGGCCCTTTGCCGCTGCGCGAGGGCGGCACCTACCTGGTGACCGGCGGTGCCGGCGGTATCGGCCTGACCCTGGGCCAATGGCTGGCGCGCCACGTGCGGGCGGCCCGGCTGGTGCTGGTGTCGCGCTCGGCCTGGCCCGACCGGGCCCAGTGGGATGCGTTGCTGGCCGCCAAGGACACGCCCGCGCCGCAGAAGGCGCGCATCACCGCCCTCCGGGAGATGGAGGCCGCCGGCGCCGAGGTGCTGCTGTGTTCCGGCGACGTGGCCGATGAAGCGCAGATGCAGGCCGTGGTCGCCATGGCGCGCGCGCGTTTCGGCGCCGTGCACGGCGTGGTGCACGCCGCCGGTGCGCTGGGCACCGGCACGGTGTTCGAGAAGACCGCGCAGGGCATCGAGGCGGTGCTGCGGCCCAAGCTCGAAGGCACGCTGGTGCTGGACCGCGTGCTCGCCGGCAACGGGCTCGACTTTTTCATGATGTGCTCGTCCATCAGCACGGCCTTCGGGTCGGCCGGCATGGCCGACTACTCGGCCGCCAACGCCTTCCAGGATGCCTTCGCCAAGTCCGGCCTGGCGCGCTCGAGCGCGCGCGTGCTGGCGGTGGGCTGGGACTCGTGGCGCGATGTCGGCTTCTCCGCCGCGCAGGGCGCCGACCCGTCGCACGCGGCGCTGCGTTATGCGATCCGGCCCGAGGAGGGCGCCGACGCCTTCGGGCGCGCCCTGGCCAGCGGGCTGCCCCATGTGTACGTGACCCGGCAGGTGATGCCCGACATGCTGCGCGACGTGGAGGCCTTGAAGGCCTGGCTGCGCCAGTCGGGTGCTGCCGCGCAGAGCAAGCCCGCCGCGGCCGAACCGGGCGTTGCGGCGCCGGTGGACGTGCAGGCGCTCGCGCCCAACGAGATCGAGGCGCGCATCGGCGCCATCTGGAGCGAGCTGCTCGGGGTGGACGACATCGGGCTGGACGATGATTTCTTCGCGCTGGGCGGGCATTCGCTGATGGCGACCCGCATCATTGCGCGCATTGAAGAACAGTTCGGCGCGCGCCTGTCGCTGCGCGACCTGTTCGAGGGCCCGAGCATCCGCCAGCTGGCACAGAAAGTGGTTGCACAGGCGGCAGCGGTCAAAGGCCAGGACGCCGGTCGCCCCGAGAGCGGCGCCGACGACGAGGATCGGGAGGAGATCGAGTTTTGAACGCGCGCGAGTTGCTGGCACAGCTGGAAGGCCTGGGCGTCGAACTGACGGCGGACGAGGGTCGCCTGCGCGTGAGCGCGGCCCGGGGCCGCCTGGACGACGACCTCAAACACGCCATCGGCGAACACAAACCCGAATTGCTGGCGCTGCTGGCCCAGCGCCGGCCCGCGACGGCCGGGCCGGTGCCCGGCGTGGCCCACGACGGGCCGCTGCCGCTGTCGCCCTTCCAGGAGCGGCTGTGGATCCTGCAGCAGCTCGAACCCGACAGCACCACCTACCTGATGGCCACCACCTGGCTGGCGCCGGCCGGCGTGGGCGGTGAGGCCCTGGTGGCCGCGATCGGGCGCGTGCATGCGCGCCAGCTCGGCCTGCGCACGGTGTTCGTCGAGGAGCAGGGCAAGCCCTGGGGGCGCCGCGTGGCCGTGCCCCAGGTGCGCATGCACGACCTGCGCCACCTGACCCCGACCGAACAGAAGTGGCAGATCGACGCCGACGTCGAGCGCGTGGTGCACACGCCGATCGACCTGGCGCACGAGACCCCCGCGCGCTTCGAGGTCTACGCCACCGCGGGCGACACCTGGGTGGTGATGGTCGCGGCGCACCACATCGCCGTCGATGCCTGGTCGCTGCACGTGCTGCGCCGCGAGATCGCGGCCGAGCTGGTGGCACCGAGAGGCGAGGGCGCTGTGCCCGCGCTGCAGTACGCCGACTATGCGGCCTGGCAGCGCAGTGCGGTGGACACCGCCGCCGGCCTGGACTGGTGGGAACGCACGCTGCAGGGCGCGCCCCAGCTCTCGGCCTTTGCGGCCGACCTGCCGCTGTCCGACGCGCCGGCCCGCGGGGCCAGCGTGGACTTCGAGCTCGATGCCGAGCTGGTGTCGGGTCTGCACCAGCTGGTGCGGCGCGAGAACGCGACCGTCTACATGGCGATGCTGGCGGCCACCGCCGCGCTGCTGCGAGCGCACACCGGGCAGGGCGACCTGCTGCTGGGCAGCCCCATGGGCGTGCGCGAGCGCGCCGAGTTCGAGAACCTGATCGGCCCCTTCGTGAACCTGCAGGTGGTGCGCCTGCAGGTCGGCGACGACCCCGGTTTCGGCGAGCTGCTGCGCCGTGCGCGCAACGCGCTGTTCGACGCCCACGAGCACCGCCAGGTGTCGTTCGAGAGCGTGCTGGAGCGGTTGCGCCCGGCGCGCTCGTTCCAGCATTCACCGCTGTTCCAGGTGGCGGTGGTGCAGCACAACGTGAACGCCGCTCACCAGGGCGATCAGAGCGGCCTGGCCATCACCGGCGGCGGCGCCCTGCACGAGCTGACCTGGTTCGCGCGCGAGCACGAAGGCCGGCTGATCTGCAGCCTGGAGTACCGCAGCGACCTGTATTCAAGCGGCATGATGGAGCGCCTGGCTTCGCAACTGCAGGCGCTGCTGCGCGGCGCGGTGGCGAACCACGACACGCCGGTGAGCCAATTGCCCCTGCTCACGCCGGCCGCGCGCGAGCAGCTGGTGCACGGTTTCAACGAGACCACCCAGGCGCTGGATGGCACGCTCTTCGCCCAGCGGCTGGAGCGGCAGGCCGCCGAGTCGCCCGCGCGCATCGCGGCGGGCTTCGAGGGCCAGACCCTGGACTACGCTGCGCTGAACCGGCGCGCCAACCAGCTCGCGCACCACCTGCAAGGCCTGGGCGTGCAACCCGGCGTGCGCGTGGGCATCTGCATGGACCGCTCGCTCGACCTGCTGGTCGCGCTGCTGGCGGTGCACAAGTCCGGCGGTGCCTATGTGCCGCTGGACCCCGACTTTCCGGCCGAGCGCCTGGCCTACATGCTGGAGGACAGCGGCGCGCGGGTGCTGCTCACGGGCGGCGAGGCGGCCGATGCGGTTTCCGAACCCGAGGGCGTGCGCTGCGTGGACCCGCTGGCCGACGCGGCCGCCATCGCGGCCCACAGTGGCGACAACCCGGCGCCCGCCGCCCAGGCGGGCGACGCGGCCTACGTGATCTACACCTCCGGCTCCACCGGCCGGCCCAAGGGCGTGGTGGTGCCGCAGGGCGCGCTGGCCAACTTCCTGGCCTCGATGGCGCTGCAGCCCGGCCTGGGCGCCGACGACGTGCTCGCGGCCGTCACCACGGTGTCGTTCGACATCGCAGGCCTGGAGCTGTACCTGCCGCTGACGGTGGGCGCGCGGGTCGAGCTGGCCTCGCGCGACACCGTCACCGACGGCGTGGCGCTGGCGGAGTGGCTCGCCGAATGCCAGGCCACGGTGCTGCAGGCCACGCCTGCCACCTGGCGCCTGCTGCTGGAAACCGACTGGACGCCGGCGCGTCCGCTGCGCGCCTTCTGCGGCGGCGAGCCGCTGCCGCGCGACCTGGCCGACCGCCTGCTGGAGCGCGTGGCCCAGCTCTGGAACCTCTACGGCCCGACCGAGACCACCATCTGGTCCACCGTGCACCGCGTGGAGCCCGCGCCGGCGCCGATCAGCATCGGCCGGCCGATTGCCAACACGCAGATCCATGTGCTCAACGCGCACGGTGAGCCGGTGCCCATCGGTGTGCCGGGCGAGCTGTGCATCGGCGGTGCCGGCGTGGCCACCGGCTACCACGAGCGCGCGGAACTGACGGCCGAGCGCTTCGTCGCCGACCGCTTTGCCGCCCAGCCGGGCGCGCGCCTCTACCGCACCGGGGACCTCGCGCGCTGGGACGCGCAGGGCCGCCTGCACCACCTGGGCCGGCTCGATCACCAGGTGAAGGTGCGCGGCTACCGCATCGAACTCGGTGAGATCGAGACCGCGCTGTCCGCCCACCCGGCGGTGCGCCAGGCCGTGGTGATGGGCCGCGAGGCCGGCCCGGCCGACGTGCGGCTGGTGGCCTACCTGGCCTTCCAGCCCGGCGAGGACCTGACCGCCAGCGATGTGCGCCGCTTCCTGCGCAAGCAGCTGCCCGACTACATGATCCCGTCCGTGGTGGCGGCGGTGGATGCGATCCCGCTCACGCCCAACGGCAAGGTCGACCGCGCCGCGCTGCCCGACCCGTTCCGCCACGCCGTGCAGACCGCGCGCGACCACGTGGCGCCCGAACCGGGGCACGAGCAGGTCATGGCCGAGATCTGGCGCGAGATCCTGCAGGTCGAGCGCGTCGGTGCCGAAGACAATTTCTTCGAGCTCGGTGGCCACTCCCTGCTGTCGCTGCGCGTGGCGCAGGCGGTGGAGAAGCGGTTGGGATGGCGCATGGATGCGCGTACATTGTTCTTCCAGAACCTGCGTCAGGTGGTGGCCATCGCGGCCGCCGAAAAGGGAACCCTCCAGGAATGACGCCACTTTTTTTCGGTGAGAGCTCGCGCCGCCTGTTCGGTGTCTACACGCCGGCGCATGCCCGGGGTGGGAAGGCGCGCGGCGTCGTGATCTGCCCGCCGTGGGGCACGGAATACCTGCGCGCGCACCGCAGCGTCTGCCAACTGGGCCGCCTGCTGGCCGAGTCGGGCGTGCACGTGCTGCGCTTCGACTATTTCGGTACCGGCGATTCCGCCGGCGACACGGGCGACGGCGATCTGAAAGGCTGGCAGGCCGACGTGGAAACCGCCATCGAGGAACTCAAGGACACCGCCGGCCTGCAGCGGGTGGGTCTGGTGGGCCTGCGCCTGGGCGGCGTGCTGGCGGCGCGGGTGGCGCCCGCGCGGCGCCGCGATATCGATGCGGTGGTGTTGTGGGACCCGGTGGTGCAGGGCGCCGAGCACCTGGCCGAGCTGCAGCGACAGGACGCGGCGGTGGCCCACGAGCGCAACCTCAAGGTGAACCCGGGCGAGCTGCTGGGTTTCCCGATGTCCGCCGGCATGGCCGCCGAGTTGCAGTCGATCGACCTGCCGGAACACGTGCCCGGTCTGCCCGCGCGCACGCTCATGGTGGTCTCGGAGGCCTCGACACGGGCCGGGTTGCCGGCCGCCGAGCACATTCCCAGCCAGCCCGCGTGGCTGGAGGACCAGCATTCCGGCGCGGGTGCGGTGCCCGTCCGCTTGCTGCAGCGCATCGTGGAGTGGCTGGCCTGATGGAACGCATCGTCGAACAGGCCTTGCTGCTGGGCCCCCGCAAATCGATGGTCGGCGTGATCACGCCGGCGTCCGCCCAGGCGGCGGTGCCCAACGCACCGTTCGTGGTCATCCTCAACGCCGGCATCATCCACCGGGTCGGGCCCAACCGCATGCACGTGCTGCTGGCCCGTGCGCTGGCGGCGGCCGGGTTCGGCGTGTTGCGGGTCGATCTCTCCGGCCTGGGCGACAGCGAGGCGCGCAACGACGCGCTGCCGCCGCTGGACGCGACCATGGCCGACATCCGCGAGATCCTGGACATGCTGCAGGCCACGCGCCAGGTGCAGCGCGTGGTGCTGGTGGGCCTGTGTTCGGGTGCCGACCACTCCATCATCTACGCCGGCACCGACGAGCGCGTGGTCGGCGTGGCGCTGATGGACCCGTCCATTCCCCGCACGCTGGGTTACTACGTGCACCACTACGGCCACCGCATCCTGGGCCTGCGCGCCTGGCTGAACCTGGTGCTGGGCCGCCACCCGATCTGGCGCGCGCTCAGGCGCCGCCTGAGCCCGGTGCCGGCCGCGTCAACCGCAGAGGTGGAGGCCAAGGGGCCCTCGCTGGAAGACCCGAAGGTCAAGGCCTTCCTGCAGAACGCCTATGGCCGCGCGCTGGGCAACGGGGTGCAGCTGCTGGCCGTGCTCACGTCCGACCGGCAGCGCCAGCACAACTACCGCCGCCAGCTGCTGGATGCGTTCCCGCAGCTGCCCTTCGGCAAGCAGCTGTGGCTGGAGTACTTCAAGGAATGCGACCACACCTTCGCCTCGGCGGCGAACCGCGCGCGCCTGATTGGTCTGGTTGAAGCCTGGATGAAGGCGACCGATTTCCGGTCACCGCCGAAAGCCTGAGACAGGCCCGGCGCGCCGGGCTCAGCGGTTGGCCGGCAGCACGCGGCCTTGCACCCAGTCGTCGGTCATGGCCAGGAAGGCGTGCTGCGCGGTGCGCGTCGTGATCAGGTGATCCGACACCTCCAGGTACTCGAAGGCCACCTTCTCGTGGAACGGGAACTGGCCGAACATGCCTTTGAACTGGCCCGCGTGGTTGAACCACTCGGGTTCACCGCCGCAGTAGACGAACAGCAGTTCCACGCCGCCGTCGCTCAGGGTCTGGATGCGCTGGCCGAAGACCTCGCGCGGTGGCACGACCGAGACCTGGACCGCGCGCCCGTTCGCCAGGCTGGCATCGCCGTTGCCGGTTTTCGAGCGGGCCGCGCCGAGCAGTTTTTCGCCGGCCTTGCGCACGGCACCTGTCAGGCCCGCCCGCCGCAGCTTGTAGAGAAAGGTCCGGACGCGCGAGGCGGCCGTGGGGTAGGCGTACAGGTCCCAGATCAGGATCGCCCGCAGGCGGGGGTCTTCCAGGGCCACGAGGTGGGCCACCTCGGCGCCCGAGCAGAAGCCGACCATCAGGAAGCGCGCGCAGCCGAAGCGGGCCTGGGCCGCGTCCATCACCGAGCGCGTGTCGGCCACCCATTGCTCGACCACCGGCAGGGTGCTCGCGGTGCGGCGGCTGTCGCCCAGGCCGCTCATGTCGAAGCGCACCGAAGGGATGCCCTGGGCCGCGAGGCGGCGCGCGAGGTGCACGTTCATGCGGTGCGGTCCGCTGCGCGGGATCACGCCGGAGTTGGTCAACAGGGCCACCACGGGGGGCGCGCCGTCGAAGCCGGTGTCGGCTGGCGTGAAGGTCGCGACGAGGTGGTTTTCGATACCCAGCGTGAGGGTGTGTTCAGCCATCGGTCAGTCGAGGGTGGAGAGGACGGCGCGCAGCAGGTCCGGAGGGACGATCGCCGTGCCCATCGCCTGACTGGACATCCAGTCGGTGATCTGCCCGATATTGTGCATGCGGAACTCGGGGTGGTTTTCCAGGTCCGCGAAATGCCCGCGCTGCTCGGTCGGCACGGCACACAGCACGCGCACGCCCCGGCGCAAGGCGGGGGCCACCTGCACATCGCGCAGGGCGTGCAGCTCGTCGGCCAGGGACGGGCCGACCTGGAAACCCAGGATGTCGCCCGGCAGGTCGGGTTCGATCGCCTTGCCGCTGTCGAGCAGCCGGTCCCACGGCACGCGGAACATGCGCACCAGCTCGCGCTGGTGGCCCTCCATCAGCTGGCGCACGTAGGTGGGGCCGTCGAGCACGGGCTCCCACAGCACGAGCTGCGCCGGCGGCTTGCGCGCGCGCAGGGCCGCGCGCAGTGCCAGGGTCGCGCCCAGACCCATGCCGAACCAGATCACGGGCGCGTCGTCGCCGCGGTCCTGCAGCTGCTCGTGGGCGGCCAGGGTGTCGTCGAGCCAGCCGCTGAGCGACTGGTCTTCTTCCTGGCCGGGGGAGTCGCCGGTGCCGTGGTAGTCGAAGCGCAGCGACTCGCAGCGCTCGCGCGCCAGCCGCTCACCCACGACGCGGTAGATGGCCGCGGTGCGCACGGCCTCCTGGCCGAGCGGGCGGCACAGCAGGAAGCGCGCGCGCGGCGCGCCGTCGCTGGCGGCGGTCTGGTACACGCCCACCATCTCCCGCGCGGGGCGGCCGAAACGTCTGATCGCAAGGTCCATGGAATCGTGGGGTCGTGTGTCGCTGTCAGGCCCGTTGCACAAGGCGGGCAAGCCGTTTCATGAGGCCCGGAGCGGGCTCGGCGGCCGGAGTGGCGGGGGCGGGCGCTTCGGCACCGGTTGCGTCGTAGGCCGCGGCGAGCTGGGCCAGCGTTTCACTCACGTAGCGGCGCGGGCTGATCTGTTTGCCGATCTGCTGCTCCAGCTTGAGCACGGCCTGCATGGCGGTCAGCGAGGTGCCTCCCAGGTCGAAGAAGTTGTCGTTGCGGCCGATGTGGCTCATGCCCAGCAGCTCGCTCCAGACGGCGTGGATGGCCTGTTCGGTGGGCGTGCCGGCAAAGGTCTCGCTGGCCAGGCTCGTCTGCGCCTTGAGCGCGCGGGACTGCGCCAGCTGCAGCCGGCCCGAGGGGTGGCGCACGATCTGCTCGAACCAGCGCACGTCCACCGCGGCACGGGCCTCGGCGGGCACGGCATCGATCAGCGCGCGGGCATGGGGTTCGCGTTGGGACGCGGTCAGCGCACCGGCCTGGAGACCGATCACCAGCCGGCGGCGCCCGCCTGTTTCCACCACGGCCTGCGTGGCGGCCGCCTCGACGCCCGGCAGCGCCAGCGCCGCCTGTTCCAGCGCTTCGAGGTCCATCAGGTGGCCGCCGAGCAGCGCCGTGGCGTCGCTCGTTCCGTCGACGTGCTGCAACGCACCGTCGCTGCGCCAGCGCGCGGTGGCATGGCAGTCGGTCCAGGCACCGGCCGGATCGGCCTTCACCCAGACCGGCGCGGCCACGCCGATCGGGCTGGCGCGGTCGGGCTGTTCCGCCACGCGCACCGTCTGGGCGACCAGGGGCCTACCGACCACCGCCGCCTCGGCAGCGTCGGCCACCCAGTGGACGGCCAGCGGCAGGGGCAGCGCATCGGTCTGCAGCACGTTCAGCACCGAGAGGCCGGCGTCCAGCAGTTGCGCCACGAGTTCGGGCGAGTTGTCCCGCGCGTCCACGGCGGCGATGACCGAGAGCGATGCGCCGCGGCGGGCCTGCAGTGCATCGGCCCAGGTGTTGGCGTCGGCGAACACGAGACCAGTGCGCTCGCGCTGAATGTCGGCCACCAGGGTGGCGCCATCGGGCGCCTGGTCCCACAGCACCAGCCGGCCGCCGGTGTGCAGCGCCAGGCCCAGCAGGGCCAAGGCGGTGCCGGGTGCATGGGCGCTGGCGCGCAGGCTGTCGCCCACCAGCAGGTGGGCCTGGCGGGCGAGGCCAGCGCTGATCTGGGCGACCAGCGCCGCGTCGAAGGCCTGCGGCCGGGCCGCCGGCTTGCGCGCCATGTGGTCGTCCTGGTTCTGCAGCCAGGGGGCGTCGCCCAGGGCCACGGCGTCGGCGGGCGGCGTGTCGCCGGGGGCGAGGGGCAGGCAGCGGTGGCCCAGGCGCAGCACGGCCAGGGCGGTCGCCAGTTGCGCCACCGGCTCCTGCATCGCGATGGCCACGGTGAGCGGGTGGCCGGCGGTGGGCAGGCGGGTCTTGAGCTGGTCGGCGTGCTCGTTCACGCGCCTGACCAGTTCCCGTGCGTCGAGCTCGGTGCCGCCGACGCGCAGCAGCCCGGGCAGGCTGGCCGCGGTGGCGCGCTGTTCCAGCAGGTCGAACAGGCTCTGCGCGGGTGCCGCGGCGGGTGCGTCGAGCGCCAGCACGCGGGTCTGTTCGGCCGGTGAAGGGGCCATCAGCTGCGCCACGGTCTGGTGCGGCGCGCGCGCGGCGGCGTCCAGCAGGGCCGCGAAGCGCTCATGCAGGGCCTTCGCGGTCTCGGGCAGGTAGAGGTGCGTGTCGTACTGGATGCCGCCTTCGATGCCGGAGGGAATCTCCACCAACCAGAGGTTGAGGTCTTCCGTGGCGCCCTTGTGCTTGATGCGCACGCGCTCGTGCGCGAGCGGGCCCCAGTGGGTCGGGCGATTGCGCGCGTCCTGGAACGAGAACATGCATTGGTACAGGCGCGCGTGCACGCCGGGTTGCTCGGCTTCGAGCGCATGGGCGATGCGCTCGAAAGGCACGTCCTGGTGCGCGAAGGCTTCGACGACGGCGGCCCGCACCTGCCCGATCCAGTCGAGCCAGCTCAGCGAGGTGTTCACCGGCAGGCGCACCGGCAGCATGTTGTTGAAGAAGCCCATGATGGGGTCGAGCTCGGGCGTCGGCCGCCCGCGCACCGGCAGGCCGATGGTCGGCGCCGGTTCGCGCAGCAGCTGCGAGACCATGACGGCGTAGACCGACAGGGCGACGATGCTCAGCGTCGAGCCGGTGCGCTTGGCGATGTCGCGCACGCGGTCGGCCTGCTCGGCCTCGATGTGCATGGACTCGGTGGCGCCTTCGCGCAGCATGCCGGGCAGGCGGGCCAGATCGGTCAGCGGCTCCTGCACCGGTTTGCCGAGGAACTGGTTTTTCCAGTAGGCCAGCTGGCCCTGAAGTTCGTCGCTGTCCAGCCAGCGCGCGTGCCAGTCGGCGAAGTCGCCGTAGGTCAGGGCCAGCGGCGGCAGCGGCGAGGGCCGGCCTTCGGAGAACGCCTGGTAGAGCGCGTTCATCTCGTCGTACAGCAGGTCGAAGGACCAGCCGTCCCAGATCACGTGGTGCGTCATGAAGAACAGCACGTGGTGGTCGTCGGCGAGGCGGAACAGGCGGGCCTTGTACAGCGGCGCGTGCTCCAGCTCGAACGCCTGATCGGCCAGGACCGCCAGCCGCTCCTGCAGCACGGCTTCCTGTTCGCCGGGGGCGTAGCTGCCCAGGTCTTCCAGCGGCAGCAGGCTGAACGACGGCAGATCGACATTCACCTGCACCGGACCCTGTGCGGTGGACACGATGGCGCTGTGCAGCGCGGGCTGGCGCTTGACGACTTCCTGGAAGGCGCGGTCGAAGGCCTGCAGGTCCATCGGGCCGTGCAGGCGGTGGGCCGAGGGCGCGTTGTAGACGGTGCGGCCGGGCTGCATGGCCTCGATGAAGCGGATGCGTTCCTGCATCAGCGTGAGCGGGGCCTGGCGCTGGTCGGCGCGGTGCAGCAGCGGCTCGCGCGCCGGGGCGGTGTCGCCGCGTTGCTGGTCGATCAGGCGGGCCAGTTTTTCGGCCGTGGTTGACTCGAACAGCACCCGCAGGTTGAGCTGCAGGCCGAAGGCCTTGTTGATCTGGCCCATGAGCTTGGCGGCCAGCAGGGAGTGGCCGCCGAGGAAGAAGAAGTCTTCGTCCACGCCGACGGCGGGCAGCTTGAGCACGGCCTGCATGGCCTCGACCACGGCCTTTTCGGTGTCGTTGCGCGCGGCCTTCACCTCGCCCGCGTTGGCCGAGGGCGCCGGGCCGGTGGGGGCGGGCAGGGCCTTGCGGTCGATCTTGCCGTTGGGCAAGAGAGGCATGGTCTCCAGCAGCACGATCTGCTGCGGCAGCATGTAGTCGGGCAGGCCGGCGCGCAGCGCTTCGCGCAGGGCGGCGGCGTCGGGCTGCTGGCCGGCGTGCGGCACGGCGTAGCCGATCAGGCGCACGTCGCCCGGGCTGTCCTCGCGCGCCATCACCACGGTGCGGGCGATGCCGGGCAGGGCGGCCAGGCGGGCCTCGATCTCGCCCAGCTCGATGCGGTAGCCGCGGATCTTGACCTGGAAGTCCAGCCGGCCCAGGTGTTCCAGCGTGCCGTCTTCGCGCCAGCGCGCGAGGTCGCCGGTGCGGTAGATGCGCGCGCCGGGCGTGGCGGTGTCGAACGGGTCGGCCACGAACTTCTCGGCGGTGAGCTCAGGGCGCTTGAAGTAACCGATGGCCACGCCCGCGCCGCCGATGCAGAGCTCGCCCTCCTGGCCGATGGCCACGGGCTTCAACTGTTCGTCCAGCACCCAGACCTGGGTGTTGGCGATGGGGTGGCCGATGGTGATCTTCTGCTGCGCGTCGGTGATGCGGCACAGGGTGGACCAGACGGTGGTCTCGGTCGGGCCGTACATGTTCCAGAGCTCCACGCCGGCGTCGAGCAGGCGCTGCGCCAGCGAGGGTGGCAGCGGCTCGCCGCCGCACAGGGCGCGGAAGCCCGCCGGTGCGCGCCAGCCGGCGTCGAGCAGTATGTGCCAGGTGGTGGGCGTGGCCTGCATCACGTTGATGCGCTGATCGGCGGCCAGGCGCGCGAGCACCTCGCCGTCCATGGCGTCTTCGCGCTGGGCCAGCACCACGCTGGCGCCCACGGTCAAGGGCAGGAAGAGTTCGAGCACCGCGATGTCGAACGACAGCGTGGTCACGGCCAGCAGCCGGTCGCCGGCCTGCAGGCCGGGCTCGCGGCGCATGCTGGCGAGGAAGTTGCACACCGCGTTCTGCGGCAGCACCACGCCCTTGGGCTTGCCGGTGGAGCCCGAGGTGTAGATGACGTACATGGGCGCGTCGTCGGCCCAGTCGGCGGGGCGCGGCAGGGCGCTGTCGGACGCCGAGGCGATGGCGGCGGCGTCGTCGTCGATGCGGATCTGCTGCTCGCGCGGCACGCCCGAGAGACTGGCGTTGGCGACGTCGGTGATCACCAGGCGCACGCCCGCGTCCTCGGCCATGTAGTGCAGGCGGTCCTTGGGGAAGCCCGGGTCGAGCGGCACGTAGGCCGCGCCGGTCTTCAGGATGCCCAGCAGGGCAGGCACGAGGTTGGGGCCACGCGTGAGGCACACGCCCACGAGCATGCCCGCGCCGATGCCGCGCGAGCGCAGCAGCTGGCCGAAGCGGTTGGCGCGCGATTCCAGTGCGGCGTAGCTCAGGCTCACGCCGTGCGCCACGAGGGCGACCGCGTCGGGCGTGGCAGCGGCCTGGCGGCTGATCCATTGCTCCACGCGGGCATGCGGCTCCAGCGGCATCGCGGTGGCCTGGTTCCAGGCGATCAGGCGCGCGTCCGGTGCCGTTGCAGGGCGCACGGGCGCGGGCGCCACCACGGCGGTGAGCACCGGCAGTTCGACGCCGGGGTGCTGCGCGAAGTGGGCGATCTCGGCGCGCAGGGCATCGATCAGTTCCTGCGCGCGCTGCGGGCTGAAGAACTCGCTGCTGTGGTGCAGGTCCAGCGTGAGCGCGTCGTTCTGTTCGTAGAAGTTGAAGAACAGCTCGCTGAGCGTGCCGCGCTTGCGGCCTTCGTGCATGGCGGCCTGCAGGGGCGCGTAGGCCGAGAGGTCGACCTTGGGGTTGAGGTTGAAGAAGATGCCGGTGAGCGGCGGGCGGTCGCCCGCGCTGCGGATGCCCAGCGCGCGGGCCACCGTGCCCTGGGTCATGAGCGGGTACTCCAGCGCGTCCATCAGACGGGAGCGCACCCGCCGCAGCACGGCCTCGGTGCCCTCGCCGGGCTGGCAGCCCAGGCGCAGTGGCAGGTCGAGCACGCCGTCGGCCATGATCGGGCCGCGGCGCTGCAGGCTCTGGCTGGCGTAGGGGATGCTGACCACGAAGTCGCTCTGGCCGCTGCGCTTGTGCAGCATGCGGGTGAGCGCCATGAGCAGCACCTGGAACAGCGTGGCGCCCGACTGCTTGGCCTGCGCACGCAGGCGGCTGAACAGCTCGCCGTCCAGTCGTATGCGAAGCGTGTCGGCCGCGTAGGTGCGGTGGCCCTGCGGCGCGCGGTCGCCCAGGTTCAGCGGCGCGGGCGGGTTCTGCAGCTGTTGCTGCCAGAAGCGCAGGGCCTCCTGGCCGTCCGGCCCGTCGAAGCGGGCCTGTTCCTCTTCGGCGAAGTCCAGCGGCGACTCGGCCGGCTTGAAGGCCGGCGCCATGCCCATGCTGCGGGCCTTGCAGGCGGTGGCGAGCTCGGCGTTGAACACGCTGGAGGCCCAGCCGTCGAACACCAGGTGGCTGGCCACCACGTGCACCACGGTGCGGCCGTCGGCCAGGGTGAGCAGGCTCACGGCGGCCAGCGGCGCCTGGTCAAGCGGGAAATCGCGCAGGCTGGCCTGGGTGCAGAAGTCGTCCAGCGCCCGGTCGGCGTCGGGCTGCGCGCTCAGGTCGATCTCGGCCACGGGCAGGTTCAGTTGCGGTGCGACGCGTTGCCGCGGTTCTTCCAGGTCGAACTGGATGCGGAAGGCCTCGTGGCGCGTCAGCACGTCGTCGAGCGCGGCCTTCAGCGCGGTGCGGTCCACGCCGCCCTGCAGGCTGACGCAGAACGATTCGTTCAAGGCCAGTCGGGCCGAGGGATCGAAGCCGCCGGCCAGCCAGCGCTCGGTCTGACCGGGCGAGAGCTGGGCGTCGGTGCCGGCGCGCGTGCCACCTTGCGGGCCCGAGGGGGGCGGCGGGCTGCCGTCCTTGGGTGTGATGAAACCCAGGCCCATGAGCTCGTCCATGGCGTCGGTGAACACCTGGAAGATGCGGTCGGTGTGGGCGTCGGTCATGCCCTCGGTGACGAAGTGGCCGAACTGCTCGTACAGGTGCAGGCCGTGGTAGCGCACCAGGTAGTAGAAGAGGCTGATGTGCTTCTGGTTGTCGTCCCACTGCAGGCGCCAGAGCGAGGCGCAGTGCACCGCCTTGACCGGCGCGCCGCGCACCGAGAACGCGGTGTTGAGGCGGTCGATGAGCCGTTGCGTGCGGTCGTTGAGGTTGCGGTAGAACTCGCGCCCGCCGGCCTTGATGTGTTGCAGCGTGGCGCGCGCGGCGGCCAGCGCCAGCGGGTGGCGCACGAAGGTGCCGGCGAAATAGGTCACGCCCGCTTCGGGGTAGGAGTCGTCACCGTACTGCCAGTGGCCGCCGTCGAGCGCGTCGAGCCAGTTGGCGTTGCCGGCGATGGCCGCGAACGGCAGGCCGCCGCCGATGACCTTGCCGTAGGTGGCGATGTCGGCGCGCACGCCGTAGAACTCCTGCGCGCCGCCCGGGGCGACGCGGAAACCCGTCACGACCTCGTCGAAGATCAGCGCACAGCCGGCCTTGTCGGCGATCTGGCGCAGCGACTGCACGAACTCGCGCGGCTGCAGCGTGGGGTACTTGTTCTGGATCGGCTCGGTCATGATCGCCGCCAGCTCGGGGCCGCGCTCGCGCAGCACGCGCAGGGAGTCCTCGCTGTTCCAGTCCAGCACCAGGATGTTTTCCACCGCGTTGGCCAGGATGCCGGGCGCGGCGGAGAGCGAACGCAGCTGCTTGGTACCGCGCACGATCACCTCGTCGAAGATGCCGTGGTAGGAGTTGGTGAAGATGGCGATGGTCTTGCGGCCGGTGACGGTGCGCGCGATGCGCATGGCGCCCATCACGGCCTCGGAGCCGGTGTTGCAGAAGCCCACGCGCTCCATGCCGGTGAACTCGGAGATGAGTTGCGCCACGTCGGCCGCGTAGGGGTGTTGCGGGCCCACTTCCAGGCCGAGCTGCAGCTGCTGCTGCATGGCCTCGATCACCTTGGGCGGCTGGTAGCCGAGCAGGTTGCCGCCGAAGCAGGACAGCAGGTCGATGTACTCGTTGCCGTCCAGATCCCACAGGTTCGCACCGCTCGAACGGTCGACCACGATGGGATAGACCAGGTCCTTGTACAGCGGGTTGAAGCCGGTCACCACGCGCGGGTCGGCCATGACCTTGCGGTGCTGCTGGCTGAAGGCCTTGGACTTGCCCGAGCGCGCGTTGTAGCGGGTGATGAACTCGTCGAGCCAGCGGCGCTGCGCGGGCGTGAAGTCCTGGCGCGCTTCCAGCGTGAGGCGCGGCGAGGCGCCGAAGGGTTTTTCAACCAGCGACTTGATGGAGGGCTGGGCAGGCTCGGCCTCGGTGGGCGCGGCGCTCGGGGCCGGTGCCGCCACGGTCGGTGCGGGTGCCGCCGGGACCGAGGCGACCGGCAGCGCCGCTGCCATGGGCTGGCCCGCCAGCACGGCGAGCTGCTGCGCCATGAGCTGCATCTGCTGCTGCAGCAGCTGGTGCACGGCGCTGGCGCCACCGGGCAGGGCCGCGAACGCCTGCAGCGGCGCGGCTGGGGCCGCGAAGCTGGCCACCTGGGCGGGGACGGCGGCGGCAACGGCCGCCGGTGCCGCCACGGTCGGTGCGGGTGCGAACTTGTCGGCTGGCATCTCGGTGTCGAGGAAGCGCGCGAGCTTGCCGATGTTGTCCAGGTCTTCCATCAGGCGGCGGAAGCGCAGCTTGACGCCGAAGACGCGTTCCAGCTCCAGCGTGGCCTGGGTGAGCGAGAGGGAGTCCAGGCCCAGGTCGACAAAGCTGGCGTCCGTGGTCATGTCGTCGGCGGGGATGCCCGAGACGTCGCTCAGGACGCGCTTGAGTTCGTTTTCAACGGTGGGTATTCGGCTCATGGTGACGGCACTCGCAACGGAGAAGGGGACATCGGACGGCAGGGCGCCTGCGGGCGCGGTGCGGCGGGCAAACCAGTGACGGTCGTTCTGGAACGGGTAGGTGGGCAGGGGCGCGCGGCGCGCGGTCGCGGCCACGGGCCAGGCGGGTTCGATGCCGGCGCACCACAGGGCACCCAGCGCCGAAAGACCTTGTTCGGCGGGCTGGCCGGGGTCCTGTGCGGCGCCCAGCATGGACACGATGCGCGGCACCTCGGCCTTGGGCGTGCGGTGCTGGCGCAGCAGCGCGGTGAGCGCCTGGCCGGGGCCGACCTCGACAAACACGGTGTCGCCCTGGGCCAGCTCGGCCATCACGGCCTTGCTGAACAGCACCGGCGCGCGCACCTGGCGCGCCCAGTAGCCGGGGTCGGTGGCTTCGTGCGCCTGCAGCGGCGCGCCGCTCACGCACGAGTACACGGTGAGGCGGGGCGCCTGCAGGCGGGCCTGGGCCAGGGCCTGGGTGACGCGCGGCAGCGCGCCTTCCATGGAGGCGCTGTGAAAGGCGTGCGAGACGCGCAGGCGCGTCGCATCGATCTCGCTTTTCTCCAGCGCCTGGGCGAACCGGTCGATGGCCTCATGGGCACCGGCCACCACCGTGAGCGCGGGGGCGTTGCAGCCGGCCACCTCGATGCCTTCGGGCAGCAGGGCCCGCACCGCGTCCACGCCCGTGCGCACGGCCAGCATGGCACCGGCGGGCTGGTCGAACATGGCCTGGCCGCGCGCGATCACGGCGGCCATGGCGTCTTCGAGCGAGAACACACCGGCGTGGCAGGCGGCGGCGTACTCGCCGATGCTGTGACCGATCATGGCGTCGGGCCGGATGCCCAGGCTGTCGAGCCAGGCCGCCAGCGCGTAGGACACGCTGAACAGGGCCGGCTGGGCGTAGCGGGTCTGCGCCAGCAGCTGGGCCACCTCGGCATCGGCCGGGTCGGCGCTCACCAGCCAGGCGCGCAGGTCCACACCCAGTGCGGCCTCGGCCAGCGGCAGGGCGCGGTCGAGCGCTTCGCGGAAGGCGGGCACTTCGTCCACCAGCTGGCGCGCCATGCCGGGGTGCTGCGAGCCCTGGCCGGGGAACAGGAAGACCAGGCGCGGTTTCTGCAGCGCGCTCACGCTGCTTCTGGCGGCGCGCAGGCGCGCAATGGCCTCCTGCACGCTGCCGGCGACCACCGAGAGGCGCTGCGCCATGGGTTTGCGCCCGCGCATGAGCGTGGCGGCGACCTCGCTCAGGGCCAACTCGGGCTGGTGTTCGAGGTGGTCGGCCAGGTCGCGCGCGCGCTGCAGTGCGGCGTCGGCGGTGCGGCCCGAGAGGGGCAGCAGCCAGCGGCCGTCGCCGCTTGATGCGGGCGCACGGGCCGGGGCCTCTTCGATCACCACGTGGGCATTCGTGCCGCCCACGCCGAATGAGCTCACCGCCGCGAGGCGCGATTCGCCGCCGCGCGGCCAGGGGGTGTTCTGCGCCACCACGCGAAAGGGCGTGTGCTCGAAGTCGATCTGCGGGTTGGGCTGGCGGTAGTGCAGGGTGCCCGGGATCACGCCGTGGTGCAGCGAGAGCGCGGTCTTGATCAGACCGACCACGCCGGCACCGGCGGCCATGTGGCCAAGGTTGCTCTTGACCGAGCCGATGCCGCAGTACTGGCTGTCGGCGGTGTCTTCGCGCCAGGCGCGGGTGAGCGCGGCGACCTCGATCGGGTCGCCCAGCGAGGTGCCGGTGCCGTGTGCTTCCACATAGCCGATCTGGCGCGCGCTCACGCCGGCCTGGTCGAGCGCCATGCGGATGGCGCCCATCTGGCCGGTGACGCTGGGCGCGGTGAAGCTGGCCTTGTCGCCGCCGTCGTTGTTCAGGCCCACGCCACGGATCACGGCGTACACCGTGTCGCCCTGGGCCAGGGCGTCTTCCAGCCGGCGCAGCACGACCACGCCGCCGCCGCTGGCGAACACGGTGCCGCTGGCGTCGGCGTCGAACGGCCGGCAATGGCCGTCGGCGGACTCCATGCCGCCTTCGACGTGCAGGTAGCCGCTGATCTGCGGCACGGCCACGTTGATGCCGCCGGCCAGCGCCACGTCGCACTGACCGCTGGCCAGCGCGTGCCAGGCCTGGGCCACGGCCACCAGGCTGGTGGAGCAGGCGGTGTGGATGCTCAGGGCCGGGCCGTTGAGGTTGAGGCGGTTGGCCACGCGGGTGGCCACGTAGTCCTTCTCGCTGGCGAGCATGGTGGCGAATTCGCCGTATTGCTGCACCAGCTCGGGCTGTTCGCTGCGCAGTGCGGGTGCGTAGGCGTTGTTGCCGGTGCCGGCGTAGACGCCGATGCGTGCATCGGTGCGCGAGGCGTCGATGGCGGCGTGTTCCAGGGCCGCCACGCTGAGTTCGAGCATCAGCCGCTGTTGCGGGTCGAGCATCGTCGCTTCGCGCGCCGAGATGCCGAAGAAGCCGGCGTCAAAGTGTTCCACGCCGTCGAGCACGCCGTGCGCGGCCACGAAGTTGGGGCGCGAGCGCACCGCATCGGGCACGCTGGGGTCGAGCTCGTCGAGCGAGAACTGGCGGATGCCTTCGCGGCCGTCGATCAGGTTCTGCCAGAAGTCGTCGAGGCGGCGAGCCCCCGGCGTGCGGGTGGCCATGCCGACGATGGCGATGCCGGCGGTCGGCTGAGCGGGCGCCAGGCGCTTGCGCTGGCCTGCGTTGACCGGGCCGGCCAGGGCGGCGGCGATGCCCGCGACGGTGGGCTTGTCGTACACGTCGGCCACGTTCAGGCCCTTGACGCCCTGGTCCTTGAGGCGCGTGACGAAGCGCATCACGAGCAGGGAGCGAGCGCCGAGGTCGAACAGGTTCTGGTCGTCGCCGATCGAGGGCAGGCCCAGCAGCTCCTGCCACAGGCCGCGCACGATGGCGACCGGGTCGCTGGACGCGGGAGCGGTTGTCTCCATGGCCGGCAGGGGCAGGCCCTTGCGGTCGATCTTGCCGCTGGGGGTGGTGGGCAGACGCTCCAGCACCACGTAGCGCACCGGCACCATGTACTCGGGCATCGTGGCACGCAGTTCGGCGCGGATGCGGGTGATCAGCTCACTGGTGTCGCCCGGCGTGCCTTCGCGCAGCGTGAGGTGCGCGACCAGTTGTTTGCCGATGCCGGGCAGCTCGGGCGCGGTGACCACCGCGTCCTTGATGCCGGCCTGGGCCATGATGGCCAACTCGATCTCGCCCGGCTCGATGCGAAAGCCGTCCACCTTGAGCTGCTGGTCGGCGCGGCCCAGGTAGGTGTGCACGCCATCCGCGTCGCGTCGCGCGAGGTCGCCAGTGACGTACCAGCGCCCGGGCAGGCCGGGGAAGTCGGTGCGGAAGCGCTCGCCGGTGAGTTCGGGCCGGCCGAGGTAACCCCAGGCCAGCGTTTCGCCGCCCAGCAACAGTTCGCCGGTGTGTTCGTCGGTCGCGTTCTCGGATGCGACCAGGGCGAGCTGCACATGCGGCAGCGCGCGGCCGATCGGGGGAATCTCGGGCCAGTGGGCCGGGTCGCCGCGCAGCTCGTGGGCGGTGACCACGTGGCTTTCGGTCGGGCCGTAGTGGTTGTGCAGTTCCGAGCCCGGCAGGCGCTGGAACAGGGACCGGATCGCCGGCGTGACCTGCAGTTGCTCACCCGCGCTCACCACGTCGCGCAGGGCGACCGGCAGTTCGTCGCGCGAGGCCTCGGCGATCATCTGCAGCGCCACGTAAGGCACGAAGATGCGTTCGATGCGGCGCTGGATCAGGGCGTTGAGCAGCAGCGCGGGGTCGCGCCGCTGGTCCTCCGGCACGAGCACCAGCGTGCCGCCGCAGGCCAGCGTGGAGAAGATCTCCTGGAAGTGCACGTCGAAGGACAGCGGCGCGAACTGCAGGGTGCGCGCGGGCTGGCCCAGGCGCGGATGGTCGGCGTGCCACTGGATCAGGTGGTCCAGGGGCACGGCCCCCATGGCCACGCCCTTGGGGCGCCCGGTCGAGCCGGAGGTGAACAACACGTAGGTGAGGTCGGAGGCGCTGGCATGCAGGGGCGCCTGCACGGGCGAGGGCTGCGCCAGCGTGGGCAGCTCGCCGACCAGCGCGCGCAAGGTGGACAGGGCTTCGTCTTCGCCCACCACCGCACGGGGTTGTGCGTCGTCGAGCATGGCGCGCAAGCGCTCGGCCGGGTAGGCCAGGTCCAGCGGCACATAGGCGATACCGGCTTCGGCCGCGGCCAGGATCGAGATCACCGTGTCGGTGGAGCGCGTGGCGGCCACCGCGATCCGTTCACCGGCCTGCAAGCCGGCCTGCGCAAAGGCCTGTGCGCGCTCGAAAACCGCCGAGGCCAGCTCGCGGTAGGTCAGCGGCTCGCCGTCCGGCGACTCCAGGGCCACCGCGTCCGCATGGCTTTGCGCGGTGCTGCGCAGCCAGCGACCCAGGTGGTGTTCACCCGTGTCTTGCGATGGCTGACTCTTCTGGTGCATTGCAAAACCCCCTACGGACAGAAAGCTCCTTCAACACAGCACAAATGAGTACCATGAGAAACTTGTGTAACAAATGATAACCCTCCCGTGTTGTATTTTTTCTGACTTTCCCGGGCGCTTTCCCACCGTTTGTACGACATAACTCACGCAGAAATGCAATTCCGGCGTTCCCGGCCGTCTGTCACTGACAAGATGCTAAGCATGTTGCAACAGACCACTTCGCATTGTTGCCGCCTAGAGACGCTTTGATCTTGTGACCCATTTACCCAGGTTATCGCTGTGGACCGGTTGGGGCGTCGCCGTGCTGATGGCCTGCGCGGCGCTGGCGATCGCCGGCTCTGCCCGGCTTTCGGACGCGCTGCTGTGGCGCCTGGAGCGCTGGCAGTCGGCGCCCACGGTGTCCCAGCGCCTCTTCGAGCGGCGCACGATCGCCCACCAACTGAACGTGGACCGCCTGGTGCCGCGCGGCGCGGTGCTGTTCTTCGGCGACAGCCACATCCAGACCCTGCCCACGGGCGGCCTGGCGCAGGCCTACAACTTCGCCATCGGCGGCGAAACGGCCCAGCGCCTGAGCCAGCGCATCGACCGTTATGCCTCGCTGGCGTCGGCCCGCGCGGTGGTGCTCGGCGCGGGCACCAACGACCTGCTCGAGGGCCGCGGTGCCGAAGACGTGCGCCTGGCCTGGCGTGCAATCCTCGACCGCATGCCCGCCTCGGCGCGGATCGTGTGTGTCGGCATTCCCGGCTTGCCGGTCGGCACGGCCGAGGCCGTCAATGAAGGGGTGGCCGGCCTGTGCCGGGAGCGGGGCCACGCCGTGGTGGCCGCGGTCCCGGGGCAGGGGGCGCTCGCCCGGGCGTCCATGGCGCCCGACGGCCTGCACCTCGACGCGACCGGCTCGCTTGCCTTGCTCCAGGCCATCGAGGCCGCCCTCCAGAACCCAAGCCCATCATGACCGAATCACCTTCGACGGCGTCCCATCGCCAACCCGCGCTCGACTGGCTCCGCGGCTTCGCGGCCCTGATCGTGGTCGGTTTCCACTACTTCCACGCGGGCGTGCGCGACGGATCGATCCAGGGCGAGCAAAACCCCGTTCTGTACAGCGTTTTCTCCTACGGCTATGTGGGCGTGCACCTGTTCTTCATGATCAGCGGCTACGTGATCATGATGTCGGCCCAGCATGCCGGCGTGCGCCAGTTCGTCGCCTCCCGGGTCTCCCGCCTGATGCCCGCCTTCTGGGTCTGCGTGAGCCTGACGGTGCTGATCGAGCTGGCTGCGCCGGCGGCGCCGTTCAAGCCCGAGTCGTGGGCCCAGTACGCCGCCCACCTGACCATGGTGCCCCGCGTGTTCGGGCAGAACCTCATCGACGGGGCCTACTGGTCGCTGGCGGTGGAGATCAACTTCTATTTCTGGGTCGGCGTGGCCATTGCCACCGGGCAACTCAAGCGCATCGAGATGCTCCTGGCGCTGTGGCTGTGCCTGTCGCTGGTCAACTTCATTCGCCCCATGTACACCGTGGAGGTGCTCACCAGCGCCCAGTGGGCGCCCCTGTTCACGGCGGGTGCCTTCTTTTTCCTGGTGCGGCAATCGGGCTGGACCCCCCTTCGGCGCTGGGTGCTGCTGGGCAGCGCCGCGCTCGCCTGCATGTACCTGTGGCGTGAAAACGGCCAGGGAGAGAGCCTGCAGCAGCTGCTCGCCCTGAATGTCAGCCCGAACAACCTGGTGATCGAGGCGATCCTGCTGTCGTATTTCGCCTTCTTCCTCTGGATGATCCGTCGACCCGTGCCGATCCGTGCATCCCGATGGAGCGATCTCTCCGGTCGCCTGACCTACCCACTGTACCTGATCCACCAGCACGCCGGGTATGCCCTGTTCAGCGTCGCCGCGGCATCCGGTCTAATCGCCTCGTGGGGGATGACGCTGGTGACCCTGGGCATGATCGCGCTGGCCTTGCTGGTGGCCTGGGGGGTCAACGTCGGGGTCGAGCAGCGGCTGGCACCCATTCTGCGCGGCTGGATAGCCGGAGGCAGAAGTGTGAATAACTCCGCACCCCGGCAAAAATCGGCGCGGTATGCTGAGCCGTTCGCTGACAGCGCTTAGCCTCATGGGGAACGTACAAGAAATGCACAACGCAACACGGGTGTGGAGAGGGCGGGCGACGAGGTTGCCGGGGTTGAACCCGCAACCCGTCGAGCTGGGACTTGTCTCGCCCGTGATGCTCGTGGTCGTGGACACGGAGGAGGAGTTCAACTGGAGTCAGCCCTTCAACCGGCAGGCCACCGCCACGCGCTCCATTTCGGCCCAGGACCGGATTCACGCGCTTTACGACCGCTTGGGGGTCGTGCCGACCTACGTCATCGACTACCCGGTAGCGACCTCAGCGCCTGCCACGCGGTATCTGCGCGGCCTGGTGGATGCGGGACGGGCGGAGTTCGGTACCCATTGCCACCCCTGGGTCACGCCACCGCACCGCGAGAAGGTGTCGAGCTTCAACTCCTACCATGGGAACCTGCCCCGAGAGCTGGAAGAAGCCAAGATCCGCAGCAGCACCGACGCGGTCGCCCAGGCTTTCGGGCGCGCGCCCCGCGTGTTCAAGGCGGGGCGCTACGGCGTGGGCCCGAACACCTTCGGCATCCTGCGGGACCTGGGCTACACCGTGGACTGCAGCGTGGTGCCACACACCAATTTCTCCTATGACGGCGGCCCGAACTACCAGGGCATGTCCGACCGGCCCTTCTTCCTCGACGCTTCCCGCAGCCTGCTGGAAGTGCCGATGACGGTGGGCTATTCGGGCAGCATGCGCGAGATCGGGCCGTTCTGCCCGTGGATCGTCGGGAGCAACCTCTCGCAACGGCTGCGCCTGCCCGGCGTGATGAGCCGCATGAAATGGCTGGAGCGCGGCCGGTTGAGCCCGGAAGGCTTTGACGTGGAAACGCAGGAGCGCCTGCTCACCACCTTGTTCGACGCGGGGGTGCGGGTCTTCACCATGACCTACCACTCGCCGACGCTGCAACCGGGCAACACCCCGTATGTCAGGACCGAGGAAGACCTCGCAGCCTTCCTCGCCAACATCGAATCGGTGCTGCGCTTCTTCCGGGACACCATGGGTGGCACCTTCTCCACCCTGACCGGCATCGAGCGGCTCGCCCGCTCGCGGGTGGCCCTGGGCAAGGACAGGGCCGCCGTCGCTCACTGAAGCGCCTGTCGGCCCTTCGGAAAACCGCCTCCCCAAAAGCAACAACCCTCTGCGAAGAGAGGGTTGTTGAAGGTCAGAGCGCGTGAACCGGGATCAGCGCGGCACGATCGCCCAGGTGGGGTCGTTCACGTAACCGGCATCCATCTTCGGGGTCATGGACTTCCACTTGCTGTAGGCACCGCTGGCACCGGTGATACCGACGCTGCTGGTGGCGGCCAGCATGGCGCGGGCGTAGGCGGCGTAGTCGTCGACCCGGTCCGGCGAACCTTCGGTGATCGCCATGCCGGTGCACGAGGCGCCCTTCGAGCCAGCGTAGTTGGTGTCGAACAGGGTCTTCCAGCTGCTGAAGAACTGGTTGCTCGCGTCGGTGACGTCCCACCAGTAGCCCGGGGCCTTGGCCATGCAGAAGCCGTTGGCTTCGTTCAGGAAGCGGCCGACGGTGAAACCGGTGATCCAGTTCAGCATGGTGCGGCCCTGCGGATCGCCGTCTTCGGCGATCTGCGTGAGCACCAGCGTCATGAAGTCGTTCTGCCAGGGGCCGGCCTTCTTGGTGTCCCACGGGCTCTTGATGGCGCCGAACGGCGAGCGGGCGGCCGGGTTGGCGTTCTGCGGGTAGTTCTGCACGTACCAGTTCAGGTTGTTGGCCAGCCGGGTCTTGAAGTACGACTTCATGGGGTGGCTGTCGGGCACGATGCGCGAGGCTTCGTCGATGGAGCGCAGGGCCCAGGACTGGGCGCGTTCCTCGTTGCCGTAGATCAGGCCCTTGGCACCGTCGCGGTAGTAGGGGTCCACCGCCGCGATGTTCCAGCTGGCCCAGAACATGGCTTCGTCCAGGTAGAAGGCATCGCCCGTGATCATGTAAGGCATGTAGCCGAACGAAGCCTGGTGTGCCGTGTCGGGCGTGTAGATGGTCGTGCCCGTCGGCGTGGGCAGCTTGGGCGTCGAGGTGCCGAAGCGCACGGCCACGTTGGGGTTGCGCTCCACGTCCAGCGGCTGGCCGGAGCCTTCGTCGCGGTAGTGCACCGGCACGCTGGCGGCGGCATCGGCGTTGGCCAGCATGCTGGCGCGGGCGCGGTCGTCCTGCGAGATCAGGTACAGCGCGGTCCAGCGCGGCTGCGGGCCGATCTCCGAGCGACCACCCGTGGTCGGGAAGTACGGCACCAGCATGGCCGGGCCCATGGGCGCGGTGTTCGAGGCGGCCAGCACGCGGGCCTCGTCGGCCAGGACCGACTCAGGAATCTTGACGCTCAGGTCGTAGTTCCAGGTGGCCTTGCTGGCCAGGAAGTAAGGCATGTGGTGGCGCACGCGGTACTGGGGCAGTGTGGTGCCGGTCCACAGCACCTTGTGCCAGCGCGCCTGGTAGTTGTGCGTGAGGCGCGGTTGGGTGTGCACGACCTGGCCGTTGCGGCGCACGGTCAGCTCATAGGTGAGGTTGCCCGGGTTGGCCTTGAAGGTCCAGTTGTTCTCCAGGACCATGTCGGTGCGGATGCTGGCGCCACCGTCGTACAGGCGGGTGTGCAGCCGCGCCGAGAGGTGCGGGTGCTCGGCGTTGCTGGCGCTGTCCTTGAACGGCGCGACCACGGTGTACTCGGTGGCCACGCTGCCGTTGAGGCGGCGGCCCGAGCCCTGGGCGATCTGCTGCTTGAGCAGCTCCTGCGGTTTGGCCACCAGGGTGGAGACCAGGGTGCTGCCGTTGTAGACCTTGGCCTCGATCTCGAGGTTCCAGTCGGGGCTGGCGGGAATGGTCTGGGTGGCCGAGGACTTGGCACCCGCGAACAGGTTGATCAGCTTGGGCTGGTTGGCCGCGAGGTTGCTGACCTTGGCGCTGAGCACGGCAAAGCGCACGGAGCCGTCGCGGTGGGAGCTGACCTCGTCCATCTGCAGGGGCACGCTCGCGCCGCTGCTGTCGGTGGCCACCAGGCCCTGGTTGGACTGCACGGAGCCCGCCTTGAAGGGCTGGCCGAAGGTGACGGGCAGGGCGCTGGACGCCGTGGCGGAAGAGACTTCCACGCAGGTGATGGCGTTGGCAGCGCAAGCCAGACCGCCGGTACCCACGGCCGGGGCAGGTGCCGGGGCAGGTGCCGGAGCAGGTGCCGGAGCAGGTGCCGGGGCAGGTGCCGGGGCAGGTGCCGGAGCAGGTGCCGGGGCAGGTGCCGGGGCAGGTGCCGGGGCAGGTGCCGGAGCAGGTGCCGGAGCAGGTGCCGGAGCAGGTGCCGGAGCAGGTGCCGGAGCAGGTGCCGGGGCAGGTGCCGGGGCCGGAGCAGGTGCCGGGGTCGCCGCCGCGATCACTTCGCAAGTCTTGGTCGAGCCCTTGGCAGGATCGGTGCCGAAATAGCCGGTGGAGCAGAGCCCGACCGTGCGAACCGACTTGTAGACCCAGCGGCTGCCGGTGCCAAAGCGCACGTTCTTGGTACCGGAGACCACGAACAGCTTGCCTTCCTTGGAGAGCTGGGTCCAGGTGGAAGAGGAGGCGGCGGCGGTCGTCGTCGTCTGGGCTTGCGCCGAGGCGGCCACCATCGAGAACATCACCGCGCAGGCGGCCAGCACGCTGGCATGCGACGCCGGGCGTGGGACAGAAGGGTTTGAAGACATAAAAATCACCTGAAAATCGAGGAAGAAAACAACCGCCTGGGCAAGGTGGTTCAAAACTGGGCCTGATAGGTCAACAGGTCTTGGAATTCAATGTAATTCGACGACCGGCATTTTGGGATTGCAAGCCGATGGGCAGGCGCCGGGAAACGATGCGCGGCATGCGTGATGCATGTCGCGAAACATGTTGAAATGATTGAGGTGTTTTATTAACTTCCCGCAGCCATTTCACGGTGCGGCCTCTTTTTTGAGGCGCCGGAATTGAATGGCGAAAAACACGGGGTGCCGGGCCGATTGCCTAGCGGGAAAGCTGGTGGCCGGAACCGTGATTTCCCCACAGTGACAACACTGCGCCGAGGGGGCGAAGCGGGTCGGAAGTTAATTCAAATGGAAATCAAATTCAGCGAGGCAGAGTTATCGGATGGGTTAATTCAAAGTTGAGAGCAAACCGCCGGACGGTGGTTTTTTTCTGCTCAACGGATTGGACCATTCTTCGTCGTAACGAAAAAGGGGGTGAGTTGAAAGAATATGAAAGAAAGAATTCCGCCGCCTGCGTTTCAGAATGCGGATTGGCGGAAAATGCGCACGGCATTTCCCGCCATCGGGCGTGAACTCAGGAAATCAGGAAAACCGCCGTCCAATGGCTGGACGGCGGCGAGGGGCAGGCGGTCGTCCGCTCAGCGCGGCACGATGGCCCAGGTGGGGTCGCTGGTGAAGCCGGCGTCCATCCGGGGGGTCATGGACTTCCAGGTGGCGTAGGCACCGCTGGCGCCGGTGACACCGGCACTGGTGGTGGCGGCCAGCATGGCGCGGGCGTAGGCGGCGTAGTCGTCGACCCGGTCCGGCGAACCTTCGGTGATCGCCATGCCGGCGCACGGGGTGCTCTTGAGGCTGGCGTAGTTGGTGTCGAACAGGGTCTTCCAGCTGCTGAAGAACTGGTTGCTCGAATCGGTGACGGTCCACCAGTAGCCCGGGGCCTTGGCCACGCAGAAGCCGTTGGCTTCATTGAGGAAGCGGCCCACCGTGAATTTGGTGATCCAGTTCAGCATGGCACGGCCCTGGGTGTCGCCGTCTTCTGCGATCTGCGTGAGCACCAGCGTCATGAAGTCGTTCTGCCAGGGGCCGGCAACCTTGGTGTCCCACGGGCTCTTGATGGCACCGAAGGGCGAGCGGGCTGCGGCGTTGGCGTTCTGCGGGTAGTTCTGCACGTACCAGTTCAGGTTGTTGGCCAACCGTGTCTGGAAGTAGGACTTCATGGGGTGGCTGTCGGGCACGATGCGCGCGGCTTCGTCGATGGAGCGCAGGGCCCAGGACTGGGCGCGTTCCTCGTTGCCGTAGATCAGGCCCTTGGCATCTTCGCGGTAGTAGGGGTCCACGCCGGCGATGTTCCAGCTGGCCCAGAACATGGCTTCGTCCAGGTAGAAGGCGTCGCCCGTGATCAGGTAAGGCATGTAGCCGAACGAAGCCTGGTGCGCTGTGTCCGGCGTGTAGGGGGTGGTGCCCGTCGGCGTGGGCAGCTTGGGCGTGGACTCACCGAAGCGCACCGACACCTTGGGGTTGCGCTCCACGTCCAGCGGCTGGCCGGAGCCTTCGTCGCGGTAGTGCACCGGCACGCTGGCGGCGGCATCGGCGTTGGCCAGCATGCTGGCGCGGGCGCGGTCGTCCTGGGTGATCAGGTACAGCGCGGTCCAGCGCGGCTGCGGACCGATCTCCGAGCGACCACCCGTGGTCGGGAAGTACGGCACCAGCATGGCCGGGCCCATGGGCGCGGTGTTCGAGGCGGCCAGCACGCGGGCCTCATCGGCCAGGACCGAGTCGGAGATGCGCAGGCTCAGGTCGTAGTTCCAGGTGGCCTTGCTGGCCAGGAAGTACGGCATGTGGTGACGCACGCGGTACTGGGGCAGCGTGGTACCGGTCCACAGCACCTTGTGCCAGCGGGCCTGGTAGTAGTGCGTCAGGCGCGGCTGGGTGTGCACAACCTGGCCGTTGCGGCGCACGGTCAGCTCATAGGTGAGGTTGCCCGGGTTGGCCTTGAAGGTCCAGTTGTTCTCCAGGACCATGTCGGTGCGGATGCTGGCACCGCCGTCGTACAGGCGGGTGTGCAGCCGCGCCGAGAGGTGAGGGTGCTCGGCGTTGCTGGCGCTGTCCTTGAACGGCGCGACCACGGTGTACTCGGTGGCCACGCTGCCATTGAGGCGGCGACCCGAGCCCTGGGCGATCTGCTGCTTGAGCAGGTCCTGCGGCTTGGCCACCAGGGTGGAGACCAGGGTGCTGCCGTTGTAGACCTTGGCCTCGATCTCGAGGTTCCAGTCGGGGCTGGCTGGAATGGTCTGGGTGGCCGAGGACTTGGCGCCCGCGAACAGGTTGATCAGCTTGGGCTGGTTGGCCGCCAGGTTGCTGACCTTGGCGCTGAGCACGGCAAAGCGCACGGAGCCGTCGCGGTGGGAGCTGACTTCATCCATCTGCAGGGGCACGCTCGCGCCGCTGCTGTCGGTGGCCACCAGGCCTTGGCTGGCCAGCAAGGAACCGGCCTTGAAGGGCTGACCGAAGGTGATGGGCAGGGCGCTGGACGCGGTGGCGGAAGAGACTTCCACGCAGGTGATGGCGGTGGCCGCGCAGGCCAGGCCGCTGGCACCCACGGCGGGTGCCGGCGCCGGGGCAGGAGCCGGTGCGGGCGCAGGCGCCGGAGAAGGAGCTGGGGCGGGTGCGGGTGCGGGGGAAGGAGCCGGAGCCGGAGCTGGCGCCGGAGGGCGCGGTGACGTGGTCGGTGCGGGCGCAGGCGCGGGGGTCGAGGTCACGGTCTCGCTCGGCGTCTGGGCTGCGGCGGTGCCACCGCCGCCGCCACCACCGCCACAACCCGCAATCGTCACCATCATGAAGAGCACGGAGAGCCACTTGGCGTCGCGGATGGCGGGGGTCATGGAGGTATTCATGTTGGACGTGCTGCGATGCCGATGAGGGGTGAGCTGGCGAGAGCGAACGGTCGAAATTTCTGGTGGCTTGTGACCACGGTCACGAAAACGGGCGATTCAGTTGACTTTACGGGTGGCATTTCAGCGGCTGGAGCATGGCCCGACAGGCAGACCTTCCAGAACGACATGCGGAAAGCATGAACCAAGCCCGTGAAATGCCGATGGCACAAAAAAACCGACCTGACTGGCGCCTCGCGCTTTCGAGTCGTGGTCGGGGAAGCCAGGGATGGCAGGCACGCCAGATGCCCCGCAGCCTCTATTGTCGTAGGAGTCGGACTACAGCCCTGTTGCCACGTGTTACGAGTTGCGTGCCGTGCCGCCCGCGAGGCCGGTTCGGGCCGAAAGGCGTCAGTTGGCCGGGGAAGAGGGGGATTTCCCCAGCGAATCCTGTTCCAGCGCCCCGGGCAGCGTGGCGTTGCGCCTCACCAGGCCTCGGAAATCATTGGTTACAAAGGTCCGCAAAGGTATTGATTCCGGCGGTTTGAACCATTGCAGAAGTAAGGCATCCGGGCTCACGAAAATCGGGTCCATCGGTGCATTCAGGTTCCATTCGAGGTCCAGAGCGGCGCCGTCGCGGGCATAAATGTTTCCGTCCAGCAGGTTGCTGAGCAACCGGGCCTGGGTGGGCTCGCGCCGCGCGGTGACGCCGGCCGTGTTGATCAGGGTGTTGTGGGCCAGCACGATGTCGCTGGCCCGGTTGATGTCGAGCCCGGCGTCGTTGCAGTGCGCCACGATGTTGTTGGCCGCGAGCCCGTGGCGGTGCTCGAAGGCCGCGCAGCCGTCCGAGCGGCAGACCGCTGCGGGTTGGGTGCCGCCCCCGCCGAACGAGATACCCACCCGCTCGCCCGGGCGGGACACGTCGGTGGGCGAGCAGATCACCAGATTGCGTTCGATGCGGCCACCCTCACCGGCGCCTTTCATGAACAGGCCGTAGGCGACCCGGTTGCCCTGGCCCTTGGCGAAGTTGCTGACCAGGTTGTCCTGCACCTTCCAGTGGCTGGCGCCCACCAGGTCGAGCATGACGACCGGCCTGTCGGTTTGCCGGGTGTCGCGGTTGGTCAGGGTGTTGAACGCCACCAGGCCGTGGTCGGGCCATTCGCCGTTCAGCCCGTTGACCTTGATGTGCGCATTGAAGTCCTGCACGTGGTTGTTGCGCAGGGTGAAGAAGGCTCCACGGCCCACCACGTGGAAGGCGTGTTCGCAGTCGTGGTCGCGCGCGCAGGAGCCCAGAATGTCCAGGTTCTCGAAGGTCCAGTGGGGCCGGTCGATCTGGATGCCCGAGACCTGGGTGAATTCCAGTTTCACGCTGCCAGGCAGAAGGGCGCTGACCCGGATGGGCGCCTGAGCGCCGCCGTCATGCCCGAGCCGCAAGGTCTTGTCGAAGCGGTATCGCCCGGGTGCGATCACGATGTGGGTGCCGGGGCGGGCCTCTTCGAGCGCCTGGGCCAGGCCGGCGGCCGTGTCCACACGGATCACCGTGCCGGCTTCGGGGCCGGCGGGCGCGAGGGGCACACGCTGTTGACCCTTGCCCAGCGTGGGCAGCGGTCCCGGCGGCGGTGTCCGCTCCCAGCGGCGTTGCAGCGCGCGCAGACCGGGAAGCAAGGCCCACTCCAGGGTCGGGTGGCCTTGCAGCCGGTGCTGGGTGTATCGGATGAGCTCCTGAGGGCTGCGGGCGCTCGCCTGGGCCAGCAGGCCCTGGCCCCGCTCGCTCACCAGAAAGGCGGTGGTCGCGAGCAGCAGCACCAGCGGGCCGGCCGTCGCGACAAAGAACCACCCGCGCCTCGGTTTCAATGGAATTCCCCATTTCTATGTCTGGATCATGATAGCCGCGAGCGTGTCGGATGCAACGTAATGACTGCATTTCGGTGCCAAAAGCGACTTGTTCGGCCGCTATGATGAGCGCTTTGTGAATCTATTGGCCTGAAAAGAATCATCATGAAAATCACTGTGGTAGGGACGGGGTATGTGGGTCTGGTCAGCGGCGCCTGCCTGGCGGAGGTGGGCAACGACGTGCTGTGCCTGGATGTGAATCCGGAGAAGATCCGCATCCTGGAAGAAGGCGGCATCCCGATCTACGAACCCGGTCTGCAGGAGATGGTCAGCCGCAACGTCGCGGCAGGCCGCTTGCACTTCACCACCGACATCGACCGCGCGGTGAACCACGGCACCATCCAGTTCATCGCGGTGGGCACGCCGCCGGACGAAGATGGCTCGGCCGACATGCGCTACGTGCTGGCCGCCGCGCGCAACATCGGCCAGCGCATGACCGACTACAAGGTGGTCGTCGACAAGAGCACGGTGCCGGTGGGCACGGCCGATCGCGTGAAGGACGCGATCGCCGAAGAACTGCAGAAGCGCGGCGTCCAGACGCCTTACTCGGTGGTGTCCAACCCCGAGTTCCTCAAGGAAGGCGCGGCGGTCGAGGATTTCATGCGGCCGGACCGCATCATCGTGGGCGCCAACGACGAGCAGGCGGTGCATCTGATGCGCGCGCTGTACGCCCCCTTCCAGCGCAACCGCGATCGCCTGATCGTGACCGACGTGCGCAGCGCCGAACTCACCAAATACGCCGCCAACGCCATGCTGGCCACCCGCATCAGCTTCATGAACGAGCTGGCCAACCTGGCGGAGAAGCTCGGTGCCGACATCGAGATGGTCCGCCAGGGCATCGGTTCCGATCCCCGCATCGGCTACCACTTCCTGTACCCCGGTGCCGGTTACGGCGGCTCCTGCTTCCCGAAAGACGTCAAGGCCCTGATCAAGACGGCCGCCGATGACGCCGGCCTGGACCTGAAGGTGCTGACCGCGGTGGAGGCCGCCAACGATGCGCAGAAACACGTGCTGGGCGACAAGGTCAAGCGCCAGCTCGGCGCCGACCTGAAAGGCCGCCACTTCGCGGTCTGGGGCCTGGCCTTCAAGCCCAACACCGACGACATGCGCGAGGCGCCCAGCCTGGAGCTGCTGGCCGACCTGTTGGCCGCCGGCGCCACGGCCACGGCCTACGACCCGGTCGCGATGCACGAGGCCCAGCGCGTGCTGGGCGACGAACCCCGCGTGCGCTACGCCCAGAGCCCCAACGAGGCCTTGGAAGGCGCGGACGCGCTGATCATCGTGACCGAGTGGAAAGAGTTCCGCAGCCCCGATTTCGACCTGATCAAGGCCAAGCTCAAGCAGCCCCTGATCGTCGACGGTCGCAACCTGTACGACCCGGCCTGGGTGCGCAGCCAGGGCTTCGACTACCTGCCCATCGGGCGCTGAGCCATGGCGCGCCCGCGAACCGGCGCGCTGCTGATCCTGGGCACCGTTGCGGCATTGGCCTGTCTGGGCCTGGCCGCCCGCCATCCCCTGGCGCCCGTGTTCCTCATGGGCGCGTTGTGCCTGTGCATGGCCTGGGCTGCCTGGCGGCCCTGGACCGTCGGAGGCTTGCTCGCCGCGCTGCTGCCGGTCGCCAGCTTCGCGCCGCTCACGGGATGGTGGTTGATCGATGAATTCGATCTGCTGGTGCTGGCCGTGCTGGCCGGCCTGACCCTGAGATTCGGTGTGGCGGCGAGAGCCGCGGTGTCGCCTTCGGCCACGAATCAGGATGACCGCGTCTGGGCCTGCCTGCTCGTTGCGCTGGGCGCATCCGCCTTGTTCAGCCTCGGCATCGGGCTGCAGGACGCCGGGGTCGATCCACGCGCTGCGGCCACGGGCGATGCCTGGTGGCAGGCCCTGCACGCCGACTACGCCAGTGCCTTCAACCCCTTGCGCGTGTCCAAAAGCCTGCTCTGGGCCTTGTTGCTGTACCCCCTGCTGCGGCAGGTGCCGGTCGAGCAGCAGCGGGGCATGGCACGCTTCACCCTGGCGGGCCTGGCCTGCGGGCTTGCCTGGGTCTGCGCCCTGGTGCTGTGGGAGCGCTGGCGCTACGTCGGCGTGCTGAACTTCTCCGACTCCTACCGCACGGTGGCCAGCTTCTGGGAAATGCACGTGGGCGGCGGCGCGATCGACGCCTACCTGGCCATGACCGTGCCGGTGGCCTTCTGGGCCGTGTGGCTGGCGCCCGGTGGCTGGCGCTGGAGCGGCGCGGCCGTTCTGGCCGTGCTGAGCACCTACGCCGTGCTGACCACGTACTCCCGCGGCCTGTACCTGGCCGTCACCGTGTCGCTGATCGTGATGGTGGTGATGGCCCGGCGGTGCGGGATCCAGCCGGCGTCGGGCGGCCAGCGGCGAGGCTGGGCCTTGCGCGTGCTGGTGTTCGCCCTGGTGGCCGAGGCCGTGTGGGTGCTGGGCGGCCACTCGTTCATGTCGGGCCGGCTGGCGCGCTCCGAAACCGATCTGGTGGACCGCGTGGCCCACTGGCAGAGCGGGCTCGGGCTGCTGCGCACGCCCACCGACTGGGTGCTGGGCCTGGGTGCCGGGCGGCTTCCCGCGCACTACAGCGCGCAGGTGCCCGACGGCGAATTCCCGGGGCAGGCGCGCTGGTCGCGGGACGCTGCGGGCGCCGGACAGGTCACGCTCAGGGGCCCGCTGACGCGCCAGGAGGCCGCCTACGACTTCGGGCTGACCCAGCGCATCGCATTGGCGCCCAAAGGCCACTACCGCGCCCGCATCCGCTACGACACCGACGCCCCCGTGGTGCTGTTGCTCAGCGTCTGCGAGCGGCATCTGCTGTACGACTTCCGCTGCCAGTGGAAGCATGTGAGGCCCGAAGCGCCCATCACCGATGCGGCGGCATGGCACGACATTCCCTTGTCCGGCCAGGTCTTCTCGGACGCGAGCCGCGCCGTGGCCTGGCGCGAAGGCATGTTCGCGCTGACGGTGCTTAGCACCGGGCAGCCCGCCCGCATCCATGCCGTCGAGCTGATCGATCCGCAGGGCGCGCAGGTGCTGGAGAACGGCGATTTTTCAGCGGGTCTGAGCCACTGGCTGCCCGCCGCGCAAAGCAGCTTCAAACCCTGGCACATGGACAACCTCTACCTTGAGGTTCTCATCGAGCGCGGCCTGCTGGGCTGGCTCGTGTTCGGTCTGCTGGCCGCGTGGGCCTGGCGTTGCGTGGTGCAAGGCCTCAAGGCAGGCGACCCGCTGGCGCTGGCGCTGGCCGGTTCGCTTGCGGCCATGGGGGTGCTGGGCCTGGTCATCAGCGTCACCGAACTGCCGCGCATCGCTTTTATGCTGCTGTTAATCCTGTTGACAACATCACACTTCCGGCGAATACCGCAATATTCACGTTCTGTAACAGAACGTCAGCAGGGGGTGTCGGCGGTATTCTCGGACGGACGCCCGAGCCGTGCCCGATCGCAGGGCCCATTTCAGGAAAAAGAAGTTTGATCAAGCTATTCAACCACTACTTCGACCGCCGCACGCTGCTGCAGATGTTCATGGACCTGCTCCTGATCAGCGCGGCGTTCATGGCGACCCTGGTGATTCTTTCCGACGCCGAAGACCTCACGGCCGTGCAGATCGGGCAGGGCGTGTTCCGCGCCTTGCTCATGAGCATGGGCTTCCTGGCGGTCAACTCGGCCCTGGGCCTGTACGACCGGGGCAGCGTGTTCAACAACACGCAACTGCGCGCCCGCGTGCTGGTGTCCTTCATGATGATGGGCCTGATCGTCGTCGGTGTGCTGCTGCTGCTGCCGATGAAGGCCTTCTACGGGCACACCTGGGCGGTGGTGATCGTGATGATGGCCACCGGCCTGCTGCTGGTCATCCAGGTGCTCACCGGCGAGCTCCTGCCCAAGTCGCTCACGCGCCGCAAGGTGCTGGTGTATGGCACCGGCGCGAAGGCCCAGGCGGTTGGCGAGAACCTGCGCCGCGCCTCATCGAGCGCCGAGCTGTCCGGCTATTTCGCCAGTCCCAACGAACGCGAGCACGTGGTGACCAACTGGGGCACGCTGGAGCCCGGGCAGTCGCTCACCGAGGTGGTGGCGGAGAAGGGTGTCCACGAGATCGTGATTGCCCTGTCCGAGCGCCGCGGCGGCAGCATGCCCATGCGCGAGCTGCTCGACTGCAAGCTGGCCGGCGTGCGCGTGACCGACATCGCGACCTACTTCGAGCAGCACATGGGGCAGATCCGCCTCGACGCGGTGTCCGCCGGCTGGCTCATCTTCGGCGAGGGCTTCGACCAGGGCTTCCTGCGCACCACCATCAAGCGCCTGTTCGACATCGCGGGCGCGGTCGTGCTAATCCTGCTGGCCTTGCCGATCATGCTGGTGGCGGCGCTCGTCATCAAGCTGGAGAGCAGCGGCCCCATCCTGTACAAGCAGGAACGCGTGGGCCTGAACAACAAGCCCTTCAACGTGGTGAAGTTCCGCAGCATGCGCACCGACGCGGAGAAGGACGGCATTCCCCGCTGGGCGACGGCGGGCGACAGCCGCGTCACGCGCGTGGGCAAGGTCATCCGCAAGCTGCGCATCGACGAGCTGCCGCAGCTCTTCAGCGTGCTCAACGGCGACATGAGCCTGGTCGGCCCGCGCCCCGAGCGCGCCTTCTTCGTCGAGAAGCTGACGCAGGAGATCCCGTTCTACGCGGTGCGCCACAGCGTCAAGCCCGGCGTGACCGGCTGGGCGCAGGTCCGCTACCAGTACGGATCCACGGTGGAAGACACCGCAGAGAAGCTGCAGTACGACCTGTACTACGTGAAGAACCACTCCCTGTTCCTCGATCTCGTCGTCATCTTCGAGACCGTGGGCGTGGTGCTCACCGGCAAGGGCGCGCAGTAGGTCAGGCCAGCGTGTGCAGCGGAATGTCCTTGTCCGCTGCCAGCCGATCCAGCTGCTGGCGCGTCTTGCCCAGCAGGAAGGCGGCGATCGCGGCATGCGTGTCGGGCTTGAACAGCGAGCGCAGATCGGACGCCGGCAGGCCTGCCGCGGCGCACAGCGCGGCGGCGAAATGCGGCTCCAGCGCCGCCACGGCCACGCGGCCGTCCTTGCAAGGGTAGACGCGGTAGCCCGCATGGGCGCCGCCGACCGCGCCCGCCGGCTGCGTCAGGCCCCAGGTGCGCGGCAGGGCCAGCCAGTCGGCCGCGTCTGACAGCGCCACTTCCTGAAATGTCGACTTGCTGCGGGTCTTCTGCAGCAGCACCGCCTGCAGGACCGCTTCACCCGCCAGCAGCGCGCCGCCCATGTCGGCAAACAGGGTGGCCGGCAAGTCCAGGCCCGTGACCAGACCGGCCTGCGCGAGGTAGGTCAGGTCGTGCCCGGGCTCCTCGGCTGCCGCACCGGGTGCCCCCACGATCGCCACCACCGAGAGCCCGGGGTGGCGCTTGTGCAGGCCTTTCCAGCCCAGTTGCAGCTTCTCCAGTGCGGAGGGGCGGAACGAGGTGAGCAGCACGTCGGTGCGCGCCAGCTCCTTGTGCAGCGCCGCCTGGCCTTTCTCGGACTTCAGGTCGACGGAGATCACCCGGATGCCGTCGTGCAGGGTGGCGTAGGCGCGCGGGTTGTACTGCCCCATGGGGTCGCCGCTGGTGCCGGCCGGCGCAGCCTTGGGCGCCGGCGGCTCGGCCTTCACGCAGCGTGCGCCCATGGCCTTGAGGCGCATGAGCGCGGCCGGGCCCGGCAGGTTCAGGGCGAGGCTGAGCACGCGAACGCCGCGCAGCGGCTGGAGGGCGGGGGCAGTGCGGGAAGAGGGGCTCATGGCGGCGGTTCTCTGGAAGAGGGTGTCGCCGCAATGTACCCGCTGGCTCAGGCTTCGCCGAAGTTCAGCGGCAGGCCCACGTAGTTCTCGGCCAGCGAGCGCGACATCGAGACCGAGTTCACGACATAGTCGAGCTCGGCTTCCTGGATCTTCTGCCCGAAGCCGGCGGTGTCGGGGAAGCGGTGCATCAGCGAGGTCAGCCACCACGAGAAGCGCTCGGCCTTCCAGACGCGGCGCAGGCAGCGCTCGGAGTAGGTGTCGATGCCGGCCGAGGTCTTGTCCTGGTAGTACTCGATGAAGGCGCCCGAGAGGTACTTCACGTCGCTGGCCGCCAGGTTCAGGCCCTTGGCGCCGGTGGGCGGCACGATGTGGGCCGCATCACCCGCCAGGAACATGCGGCCGAAGCGCATCGGTTCGGCCACGAAGCTGCGCAGCGGCGCGATGCTTTTCTCGATCGTGGGGCCGGTGATCACGCGGGAGGCCATCTCGGGGTCGAGGCGCAGGCGCAGCTCGTCCCAGAAGCGCTGGTCGCTCCAGTCCTCGACCTTGTCGTCCAGCGGGCACTGCACGTAGTAGCGGCTGCGCGTGAGGCTGCGCATGGAGCACAGCGCAAAGCCGCGTTCGCTGTTGGCGTACACGATGGCGTGGGGCGAGACCGGCGGCACATCGGCCAGCACGCCCAGCCAGCCGAAGGGATAGACCTTCTCGTATTCCTGGATGGCGCCCTTGGGCACGCTGGCGCGGCACACGCCGTGGAAGCCGTCGCAACCGGCGATGAAGTCGCACTCGATCTCGTGGGTCTGGCCGTCCTTCTGGTAGCGCACCTTCGGGTGCTCGCTGTCGTAGTCCAGCACCTCCACGTTCGCGGCTTCGTACACGGTGGGCAGCGCGGCGGCGCTGCGCGCTTCCATCAGGTCGCGCGTGAGTTCGGTCTGGCCGTAGGCGGTGACGACCTTGCCGTCGGTGAGGCCGTGCACGTCGATGGCGTGGCGCGTGCCGGCAAACACCAGCTCGATGCTGTGGTGCACGGTGCCTTCGGCATCCAGCCGCGCGCCCACGCCCACCTCGCGCAGCAGGTCGGTGGTGATCTGTTCCAGAATGCCGGCGCGGATGCGGCCCAGCACGTATTCGCCGCTCTGGCGCTCGACGATGATGTTGTCGATGCCGGCCTTGTGCAGCAGTTGTCCGAGCAGCAGGCCCGAGGGGCCGGCGCCGATGATGGCGACCTGGGTACGCATGGTTGTCTCCTGAAACGAATGCCCGCAGCATAGGAAGCCTGCCGCCCGGGCACAACGGCGCCGGCGGTCATTTGCGCGATGATCGGACTCGTTGTGCGATCACCGCGCAAATTCGTTGGCGCGGGCATAATCCGCGCATGACCGCCGCACCGCCCCCCATCGCCAAGGCCGACTTCATCGAGGGCATGGCCAAGGGCATGGCGGTGCTGGAGAGCTTCGACACCGAGCGCCAGCGGCTCAACGCCACCCAGGCCGCCGAACGCGCGGGCCTCACGCGCGCGGCGGCGCGCCGACACCTGCTCACCCTGGCGCACCTCGGTTACCTGGAGTCCGACGGCAGCCACTACTGGCTCTCGCCCAAGGTGCTGCGCTTTTCCGGCAGCTACCTGGCCTCGGCCCGTCTGCCGCGCCTGCTGCAGCCCACCCTGAACCGCCTTGCCGCGCAGGCGCGCGAATCCTTCTCGGCCGCCGTGCTCGACGGCGACCAGGTGGTGATCGTGGCGCGCAATGTGTCGCTCGGCGGCCAGCGGCTCATGGCCTACGGCCTGCACCTGGGCGCGCGCCTGCCCGCGCACGCCACCTCCACCGGCCGCGTGCTGCTCGCGGGCCTGCCGCGCGCTGAGTTCTCGGGCTGGCTCAAGGGCCGCGAGCTGCCCCGGCTGACGCCGCACACCACCGTGGAGCACAAGGCCTTTCGCGCCGTCATTGCCCAGGTGCGCAGCGACGACCTGTGCATCGCGCGCGAGGAGCACGAGCTGGGCGTCTTCGCGCTCGCCGTGCCCCTGCGCAACATGCAGGGGCGCACGGTCGCCGCGCTCAACGTCGTGGCGGCGCCCGACCGCTTCGAGGCGCCAGTGTTCCAGAAAGACCTGTTGCCGCTGCTGCAGGACGCGGCGCGCGAGCTGCGGCCCTTGCTGTGAGTCCGGGGCCGGGCCTCAAACGCGGCGCGCGCCGCTGAGGTCCAGGTCCCACAGCACGTCCTCGCCCAGCGGCAGCGTGCGCGTGGGCGGGCGGGGGCAGTCGGCCATGACGTCGTGCGCAGGCGCGCGCAGGCCGCGCCGGCCCTGGCCGATCAGCACCGGGGCGATCACCAGGTGCAGGCGGCTGAGCACCCCGGCGGTGAAGAAGCGCGAGACGGTCATGCCGCCGCCCTCGACGAACAGCACGCGCAGGCCGCGCGCCGCCAGTGCCTGCGCGACCAGGGCCGGGTGGTAGTTCTCGCCGTCGTCCAGCAGGCCCTCCACCGTCAGCACCTCGGCAGGCCCGGCGCCCAGGCGCTCGCGGGCCGTCGCGGCGTGCCTGGCATCGCAGACCCAGATCGAGGGCGCCTGGCCGTCCTGGAACACGCGCGAGCAGCCGTCCAGCCGCACGGCGGGGTCCACCACCACGCGCACCGGTTGCGGGCCGGGCACGCGCCGCGTGGTGAGTTGCGGGTTGTCGATCGCCACCGTGCCGGCCCCCACCAGCACCGCGTCGCACAGGGCGCGCAGCCGGTGCAGGTGCAGCAGGCAGTGCGGGCCGTTCACGTAGTAGGAGTCGCCGGTGGCGGTGGCGACGAAGCCGTCCAGGCTCTGGCCAAGCTGGGCCACCACCCAGGGCGCCGCGCCGACGGCCCGGCGGGCGTCCAGCAACGGCTTGTAGAGCTGGAACAGCTCCGCACGGCGCGCGTCGCCGGCCTGCGCCAGTTGCCAGCCGTCCTGTGGGCACCAGCGCAACGGCGGCCCCCCCTGACCCGAGGTGCGCGCCAGCACGATCTGTTGCCAGAGCGCGGTCCAGTCGGTGGGAAGGTCCGTGGGGGATGGCATGGCGGCCATCATCGCATTGCGCGGGGGCTCCCGGGGCGTGGGGTCATTTCCACTGCGGCGTGTAGTAGAGGTCGTCGGTGGCGGTGTCGGCGGCCCCGGCGTTCCACGGTGCCATGGGCAGGGCCGCGGCGATCCACAGCGCGGCCAGCAACTGCGGCAGCAAGGCGGCCGGTGCCACCCACAGCCCGGACGAGGGCCGCCACCACGACCACAGGCCCGGCACCGCCGCGGCGACGGCCACCATCAGCGCCAGCTGGGCCAGCAACAGCGAACCACCGAGGCCGGCCGCCGCGGCCAGGCCCAGGCAGGCCACGGTGAGCACGGCGGCGAGGGCGATGCCGCGCCACCAGGGGCGCGCAGGCGCCAGCCCGGAAGCCGCCCGCCACAGGAGCAGCGCGGCGATCGCGCAGCCCGCGAGTGCGATCCAGGGCAGCTTCTGCGCGCGGGCGGTCGCCGGCCAGTCGAAGCCGGGGAAGTACACCAGTGCCACCAGCAGACCGAGCGCACCACCCAGGGCGGCCCGCTGTGGCCCCGCCACGCGCAGCAGCATCCCCACCCCTGCGAGACAGAGCAGCAAGGGCAGCACGGCGCTCTGGAACGCCGGGTGAGCGAGGATGTCCGAGGCGGGCATGGCCTCATGATAGGAGCGAGTGTGGCGAAAGCGAAGCGGCGTTACAGTGATCTGTTCCCATCAGAGGCCGCCCCATGTACCTGCCACCCCAGTTCGCCGCCAAGGACCCCGCCATCGCCCTGGAGCTGATAAGAGCACACCCGTTTGCCAGCCTGATCTCCACCGACGACGAAGGCCTGCCCTTCGTCACCCACCTGCCGCTGCACCTGCTGGAGGAAGACGGCGGCCTCACGCTGCTGGGCCATTGCGCCAAGCCCAATGCGCATGGGCGCTACCTGGCGGCGCGCCCGCAGGCGGTGGTGAGCTTTCTCGGGCCGCACGCCTACATGACGCCGCGCGTCTACCCCGATCTGGCCCGCGTGCCGACCTGGAACTACCTCGCGGTGCACGCCACGGTGCAGGCGCGCGTGCTGGACGGCTTCGACACCAAGGACCGCCTGCTCAAACACCTGATCCACGACCACGACCCGGCCTATGCGGACCAGTGGCGCGGCCTGGAAGAGGACTTCCAGCACAAGCTGATGCAGGGCATCACGGCCTTCGAGCTGCGTGTGACGAACCTGCAGTGCAAGGTCAAGCTCAACCAGCACCGGCCCGAGTCGCACGCGGCCATGCTGGCGGCCTACCAGGCCGGCAACGCCGACGAGCAGGCCCTGGCCGGCTGGATGCGCCGCCTGGGCATGGCGGCCTGAGCCGTCAGCGCGCGGTCTGGCGCAGCGCGGTGGCTGCGGCCGCGAACTGCTGGGTCGACTGGCGCAGCAGCGACTGGTCGGACGAGACCACGAAGCAGTCGATGCCGCGCGCGCGGAAGGCCAGCGCTTCGGCCTCGTTGGGCACGAACATGGCCGCGCTCACGCCGGCGGCTTTCGCCGCTTCGATGATGCGGTCGCAGGCCTCGGAGACGGCGGGCGCGCGGATGTCGTCCAGCCCCATCGACAGCGCGAGGTCGGCGCGGCCGATGAAGAGACCGTCCACGCCCGGCGTGGCCGCGATGTCGAAGGCTTCGGTGACGCCGTCGGCGCTTTCGATCTGGCACAGAATCAGGGTCTGGTCGCCCGTGTCCATCGCCTCGGCCATGCGCATGGTGCCGTAGCCGGCGCTGCGCGGCGAGATGGAAAAGCCCCGGCTGCCCTGGCGGTAGCGCGCCCGCGAGACCACTTCACGGGCCTGAGCGGCGCTGTCCACGCGCGGCACCAGCAGGCCGGCGGCGCCCAGGTCCAGCGCGGACTGGATGGTGGCGGCGGAAGTGTCCGGGACGCGCACCAGCACCGGGATGCCGCCGGCGCGCCCGGCCATCATGTGGCGGTCCAGCGTGAGGCGGTCGAAGGGCGCGTGCTCGGCGTCCACGACGACGAAGTCGAGGTCGGTGGTGCCCAGGATCTCGGTGATCTGGGGGGAGTCGGTCTTCACGAAAGTGCCCAGCGTGAGCCCGCGCTGGCGGATGTGGCCCCGTGTTTTCATCGAACGGTGTTTCCTGTGGATGGCGGGCGTCGTTGCCCGAGCCGCCATGGTCGCGGCGCCGATCCGGCGCGGCAAGCGCTGCGGCGCGACTTTCCGCAGGTCAGAAAGCCGCGCCGGTGTCCGGGCTGGGCGGCAGCCGCGCCGCGTAGGCCTCGCTCACGGCGGCGGCGGCGGCCTGCAGTTGCGGCGCGTACTGCGTCACCGTGGCCGGCGTCATGAGGTTGCCGAAGGTGGTCATGCCCATGAGGCCCACGACTTCGGTGCGGTGCATCACCGGCGTGGCCAGGGTGGCGGTGCGCCGCTGCGGGTTGGGCTGGCGCACGGCGTAGCCCTGTTGCCGGATGGCCGCGAGCTCCTGCAGCAGCAGTTCCTCGTGGCCGAGCTGGCTGCCGCCGGGCGCGGCGCGCAGCATGTCGAACAGGATCTCGCGCTCCACCTCGGGGCAGAACGCCAGGTAGACGCGGCCCATGGCGGTGTCGGCCAGGCCCAGGCGCCGGCCGATGGTGGTGGAGTGCGCGGCGATCGGGCTGTAGGGCATGCCGCTGTAGCGCACCACGATGGCGTCGCCGTCGAGCACGCCCAGCGCCACCGGCCACTTGATGGCCTTGGTCAGGCGCAGCGCCAGCGGCGAGCCGACCTCGACCAGCAGCGACTTCTCGGTGAAGCCGCCGCTCATCTCCAGGATCTTTTCGGTGAGCCGGTAGACGCCCACGCCGCCCTCCAGCCGCACATAGCCTTCGAGCTGCAGGGTGTGCAGGATGCGGAAGATGGTGGACTTGGGCAGCGCGGTCTGCAGGTGCAGGCTGTGCAGGCTCCAGGTGGGCTGCGTGTTCATGATCCGCAGGATCTGCAGCGCGCGCGAGATGGCCCGGATCGATCCGCTGGGGTGGTCGTCGGGGGCGTCGGGGTCGTCGGCCATGGGCATCGTCGTCGGTCCGCTCCCGCAGGGGCGGGAGGGGGAGCGGATCATACCCTTGAGCTCCATGGCGCGGCCCCGGCTCAGTACCACAGCGCCTTGTCGACGCGGTTGGCGAGGTCCTGCCCGGCGAGGAAACGCTGGCAGTTGTCGCGCAGGATCGCATAGCGGCGCTCGTTGTAGTAGGGCCCCCACATGGCCACGTGCGGCGTGATGAACACGCCGGGTTGTGTCCACAGCGGGTGGCCGGCGGGCAGGGGTTCCTGCTCGAACACGTCCAGCCCGGCACCGCCGACTTCGCCGGCCTGCAGGGCGGCGAGCAGGTCGTCCAGCCGCGTGGTCATGCCGCGCCCGATGTTGATGAAGAAGGCACCGTGCTTCATGCGCTGGAAGCGCGCGCGGTCGAACAGGCCTTCGGTCTCGGGCGTGTGCGGCACGGTGACGATGACGAAATCGGCGCGCGGCAGCAGTTCGTCCAGCGCCTGCGCCGGGTGCAGCTCGGCCATGCCCTCGGGCGGCGAGGTGCGCTGCGCGTCGGTGCCGATCACGTGCACGCCGAAGGCAGCGAGCAGGCGCGCGGTCTCTGCGCCGATGCCGCCCACGCCCACGATGAGCGCGGTGGCTTCGGGCAGGTAGACCGTGCCCTCGTAGCGCGGCGGCTGCAACCACTCGCCGCGCTGCTGCTGCGGGATGAAGCGGTGCAGCGCACGCGAGAAGGCCAGCACGAAAGACAGGATGTGCGCGCTGATGTGGTCGTTGAAGATGCCGCGCACATTGGTCACGGTCAGGCTGTGGCTGACCAGCTCGGGGAAGAAGTAGCCGGTCGGCGGCGCGGCCAGCGGCGAGTGCAGCCAGCGCAGGCGCGGCGCGGCCGCCAGCAGCGCGGGCGTGAGCGTGCCCACGGCCGCGTCGGCCTGAGGGATGGCCACCAGGGCCTCGTCGTCGGTTTCGGCGACGACGATCTTCAGCTCGGGCAAGGCCGCACCCAGCCGCTGCGCCCAGTCACGGGTGGCGGGGATCTGCGGCGGGAGCATCAACAGGGTGGTCGGCATGTCGGCTCACTCCAGCTTGATGCCGGCCTGCTTGATCACCTTGCCCCACTTGTCGTTCTCCTGGCGCAGGAAGGTGGCGTAGCCGTCGGGCGTGCCGCCCACAGGCGAGACGCCGCTGGCGGCCATGCGGTCCAGCAGTTCCTTGCTCTTGAGCGCGGTGTTCATCGCGGCGTTGAGCTTGTCGATGCGCGCCTGAGGCGTGCCCTTGGCGACGTGCAGGCCGACCTGCGTGGTGGCTTCGTAGCCGGGGTAGCCGGACTCCGCGATGGTGGGCACGTCGGGGTAGGCGGAAACGCGCTTGGGGCCGGTGAGCGCGAGGATGCGCAGCTTGCCCGACTTGACCTGCGGGTCGGCGAAGGAGACCGAGGCCACCATGAAATCGATCTGGCCGGTGAGCAGGTCCAGCACGGCGGCGGACTCGCCCTTGTAGTGCACGGTGCCGATGTCCAGGCCGGCCGCGATCTTGAACAGCTCGCCGGCCAGGTGGTTGGAAGTGCCGTTGCCCGGCGTGCCGTAGAACATGCCACCCGGCTTGGCCTTGGCCTTGCTGATCAGCGCGGCCAGGTTGGGTGCGCCTTTCTCGGCGTTGACGAGGATGGTCTGCTCGATGCGAAGCACATGGCCCACGGGCGGCAGGTCGGTCGCGACCTTGTAGGGCAGCTTGGCGTCCATCAGCGGCAGGATCACCGTGCTGCCGGTGGCGCAGAAGCAGATCGAGTGGCCGTCCGGCGCGGAGCGCGCCACGTTGCCGGTGGCGATGGAGCCGCCGGCGCCGGGCATGTTTTCCACCACCACCGTCTGGCCCAGGGCCTTGGCCATCTCACCGCCCACGAGGCGGCCGAACAGGTCCATGGTGCCGCCCGCGGCGAAGGGCACCACGAGGCGGATGGGCTTGTTGGGGAAGTCGTCGGCCTGCGCGTGCGCGGTGGCTGTGCCCAGCGCGAGGGCGGCGCCGGCCAGCGCGCCGAGCAGGGAACGGTGAAGGTGTTTCATGGTGTCTCCGGGTCTCGATGGAATGAAGGGGGAATGGATCGATGATTCCCGAGCGGCTCCTGGGGTGTCAACGAAACCGGGCCCGCTTTCCGGCAGGCAGAAAACGACCGCGTTCGCATTGCCTCGCGGGGGCGGGGCGGGTGATGATCGCCGCATTCCCGATCCCTTTCCTTCCGCCATGTCATCCACACCCGCTTCCCTTTCTTCCGGCGTCCGCCCGCGCAGCTTCGCGGCCTTTGCCGAGCATCCCGCGCTGACCATCGCGGGCAACCGCCACCGCCGCATGCGCGCGCAGAACTTCATCGTCGAATGGGTGGAGGCCGGCACCGAAGCCTTCGAGGTCGAGAGCACCGCCGAGATGCTGCTGGTCTTTCCCAACGTGGGCGCGGTCATCGTGCCGGCGGGGCAGGGGCCCAGCGTGCCGGTGCACCACGCAGGCAGCGTGTGCGTGCTGGCCGCAGGGCGCTCCAGCATCCGGCTGGCCGCCCCCGGTACCTGTGCGGTGATCGCCTCCGACCGCCCCGACATCGAGCCCGCCACGGTCCTCAATCAGAGCGCCTACGCCGAACCGGACGCGCGCATCAAGCCCACCGGCCGGCCCTTTCGCCGAAAGCCCGGCGCACCACTGGTGCAGGTGTTCGAGATGGCGAAGGTGCCGGCGCCGGCCGACAACCCGCGCCTGAAGATGCTGCAGACCGACACGCTGAGCATCAACTGGGTGGAGTACCACGGCGTGCGCGACCGCTCGGCACTGAGCCCGCACAGCCACAGCGACCTGGAACAGGGCTCGCTCGCACTGGCAGGGAATTTCATTCACCACCTGCGCGTGAACTGGGGCAAGGACGCCAACCTCTGGCGCGACGACGAGCACCTGCCCGCGCCGTCGCCCTCGCTGGCGGTGGTGCCGGTGGAGCTGGTGCACACCACCGAAGGCGTGGGCGACGGCCACCACCTGCTGCTCGACGTGTTCAGCCCGTCGCGCGAGGACTTCATCGCGCGTGGCTGGGTGCACAACGCCGGCGACTACAGCGCCAGCGCGGCCGGCGCGTGAACGCGCACCACGACTGGCGGCGCGACACCCGCCGGCCGGCGGTGGTGCTGCCGCCGCGTTCCTGCGACTGCGCGATCCACGTTTTCGACCCGGCCCGTGCGGACCTGCTGCTGCCCGGCCGGCGCTACGAGCCGCCGGTGGCCTGGCTCGGCGAGCTGCGCACCCTGCACGAACGCCTGGGCGTGCAGCGCGCGGTGCTGGTGCAGCCTTCGGTGTACGGCAGCGACCACACCGTGCTGCTGACCGCCTTGCGCTCGGACCCGGTGCGCTACCGGGGCGTGGCCCTGCTGGACGACAGCGTGTCGGACGCGGCCTGCGAGGCACTGCACGCGGCCGGTGTGCGCAGCGCGCGCTTCAACATCCTCTCGCGCTTCGGCGCGGCCTTCGACGCCGCCGCCTTTCGCCGCCAGGTGCGCCGGGCCGAGGCGCTGGGCTGGTGCATCTCGCTGCACGCCACCGCCGACGAACTCGCGGCCCAGGCGCGGCTGCTGCTGGACATCCGCGCCGAGGTGGTGGTGGACCACCTGGCCTACCTGAACCCGGGCGACCTCGACGGCGAGGGCTTGCGCTTCCTGCGTGAGACCGTCACGCGCGGCAACTGGTGGGTGAAGGTCTCGCGCGTGGACCACCGATTCGCGCCGCCCTACGACGGCGCGGCCGAGCTGATCCGCCGCGTGGTCGCCCTCAACCCCTGGCGCATGCTGTGGGCCACCGACTGGCCGCACCCGCTGTACGACGCGGCCACCACCACCATGCCCGACGACGCCGACCTGGTCGAGCTGCTCGTGCGCGCCGTGCCCGACGCGGCCCTGCGCGAGCAGATCCTGGTCCACAACCCCGCCCGCGTGTTCGGTTTCCCCGACGCCTGAACCCCATTCCCGAGAAGATGCCCCCGATGACCGCCCAACGAAACGAACCCGTCCTGATCTGGGAACGCGTGATGCCCGACGACCCCAGCATTCCCTGGCTGCGCGAGCAGGGCTTCGACGTGCGCCTGGGCAAGCCCAACCGCGACCCCGACTACCGGCGCCACCTGGAGGCCGACTTCATCGCCGATGCTCAAGGCTGCCAGGGCGTGCTGATCTCCGGCGGCATCCGCGTCACGCGCGAGGTGATGGCCGCCTTGCCCGGCCTGCAGGTCATCAGCAAGATCGGCGTCGGCGTGGACACGGTGGACGTGGCCGCCGCGAGCGACCTGGGCATCGCGGTCTGCAACACGCCCGGCGGCAACGACTCCGTGGCCGTGGCCGAGCACGCGCTGACCCTGCTGCTGGCCCTGCGCAAGCAACTGCACGTGTGGACCCGCGAGTACCTGCAGGGCGGCGGCTGGCGCACTCCCCGGGTGTTCTCCGGCGGGCTGGACGGCAGCACCCTGGGCATCGTGGGCTTCGGCCGCATCGGCCGCTCGCTGGCGCAGCGGGTGGCGGGCTGGAACGTGCGCGTGCTGGTGCACGACCCCCTGGCCCGCGAGCTGCCGGATGGCGTGCGCGCGGTGGACATGGACGAACTGCTGACGCAGAGCGACGCCGTGTCGCTGCATTGCCCGGCCTTGCCGGGCGACCGGCCGCTGCTCGATGCGGCGGCGCTGGCGCGCCTGAAACGCGGCGCCGTGCTGATCAACACGGCGCGCGCCACGCTGGTGGATGCGCCCGCGCTCATCGCCGCGCTGGACGCCGGCATCCTGGCCGGTGCGGCCTTCGACGTGTTCGACCCCGAGCCCCCGGCGCGCGACGACCCGCTGCTGGCCCACCCGCGCGTGCTGAGCACGCCGCACGTGGCCTCCTGGACCTGGGAGGGCTTCTTCGGCCGCCGCCAGCAGGCCGCCGAGAACCTCGCCAAGGTGGTGCGCGCAGAGCCGGGCGCCGCCGTCGTCAACCCCCTTCGCTGATGCTTTCCGGACCTCCTGCCATGTACATCGACCTCGACACCGCAACCGACTTCAAGCGCTCCCTCTTCAACGCCATCGTCGCGCCCCGGCCCATCGGCTGGATCAGCACGGTGAGCGCGGACGGCCGCGTCAACCTCGCGCCGTTTTCTCACTTCAACCTCGTGTCCACCGCGCCGCCGGTGGTCATGTTCTCGTGCAACGCGCCCGACGACCGGGATGAGAAGGACACCATCGCCAACGTGCGCGCCACCGGTGAGTTCGTCACCAACCTCGTGACCTGGGACCTGCGCGAGCAGATGAACCTGTCCTCGTTCAACGCGCCCTACGGCACCGACGAGTTCGAGATCGCCGGCCTCGAGAAGGCCGCCAGCCGCAAGGTGCGGCCGCCGCGCGTGGCGGCGTCGCCCGCCTGCATGGAGTGCCAGCTGCTGCAGATCATCGACATCGAGCCCGTCGGCCCTGGGGACACGTTCAGCAACGTGGTCTTGGGTCGCGTGGTGGCGCTGCACCTGGACGACCAGTTCATCGAACCCAGCGGGCGCTTCGACGTGGTGCGCACCCGACCGCTCACGCGCCTGGGCGGCAACCAGTACGCCTCCACCGGGCCCATCGTCGAGCTCGGCCGGCCCAACCCGCCCCGGGCCTGAGGCCTCAGCGCACCGCCACGCGGTGCACGGCGACGCGCGTGGCCGGCAGGGGCCGCGCGGGCACGATGTCGGCCAGCGTGACGCCGTCGAGCCGCGCCAGGAAGTCCTGCAGGGCGCTCTGCAACACGCCGGTCAAGGCGCAATCGCCCGTGCGCACGCAGGTGTTGCCGCTGGAGAAACATTCGACGAGGTGGAAATCGGGCTCCATGTCGCGCACCACCTCGCCCAGGCCGATTTCGTGCGGCGCGCGGGCCAGCCGCATGCCGCCGCCTTTGCCGCGCACCGTCTCGATCCAGCCCAGCAGGCCGAGGTGGTGCGTGACCTTCATAAGGTGCGTCTCGGAGATGCCATGGGCCTGCGCTGCCTCGGCGATGGTGCACAAGCGGTCCGGCTGCTGCGCGAGGTACATGAGCAGCCGAAGGGCGTAGTCGGTCATGGTGGTCAGGCGCACGGCGGGCCTCCGTCGAGCACCAGGTCGGCGGGCACCTCGTCGGGCCGGTTGCTCACCTGGTAGCCGTACCAGAGGCTTTGCGCGATGCGCTGCGCCATGGCGAAGGCCTGCTCGCCCATGGCGCGGTTGGGCAAGGTGGCGGTGGTCTCGCGGAACAAGGCCAGCCAGCGCTGGAACAGCTCAGGGGTGAGGCCGGGCAGGGCCGCGTGGCGTGGCATGGGCATGCCGGTGAAGCGGCCGGTGCGGCGCAGGATGGAGGACCAGAAGTCCACCAGGTGCGCCAGGTGGCGGTCCCAGTCGTGGATGTGGGCGTTGAAGATGGGACCGAGCACCTCGTCGCGCCGCACCCGCGCGTAGAACGCATGGACCATGCTCGAAACTTCTTCCTCGGTGCAGACCGCCATGACGCTCATGATGTTTCCCGTGCACGGACCCCGCACCCTCGGTGCGCAAAAAGATCCATCTAGAATCAATCTTATGGGAGATCGGTCGCCCCCACGCGCGCCAGGGGCGCCAAACGGCGACTCCTTGATCCATCTCAAGACATCCGGAGACCCGATTGAACCCCGATGGCCAGCCTTCCGTCGCGCGCGTCGAGCGCGCCACCCGTTTCCTTGCCGCGTTCTGGCCGGCACCGGTGCGCGTCGACGCCCATGAGCGCTGGCGCAGTGTGGCCGGGGCGGGCCTGGGCATCCTGTTCACGGCCCTGCTGAGCCGCTGGTGGGCGGGGGCGAATGCCATGGGGCCCTGGCTGGTGGCGCCGCTGGGCGCCAGCGCCGTGCTGGTGTTCGCGTTGCCCGCGAGCCCGATGGCGCAGCCCTGGTCGGTGGTGGGTGGCAACACGCTCTCGGCGCTGGTGGGCGCGGCCTGCGCCATGCTGGTGCCCGACCCGGCGTGGGCGGCGGCGCTGGCCGTGGCGGCGGCGATCGGGCTCATGTTCGCACTGCGCTGCCTGCACCCGCCGGGAGGCGCGACCGCGCTGCTGACTTCATTGGGCGCCGTGGGTTTCCATTTCGCGGCCTTCCCGATGTTCGTGAACTCTTTGCTGCTGGTGGTGGCGGGCGTGGTCTACAACAGCCTGAGCGGGCGGCGCTACCCGCACGCCCAGGTGCGGGCCCCGCACGAGCCGACCGCCGCCCCGGCCCGCTTCAGCGCGGCCGACCTGGACGCGGCGCTGGCGCACTACAACCAGGTGCTGGACGTGAGCCGCGACGACCTGGAGGAACTGCTGCACCACGCGGAGTCGGCGGCCTACCAGCGCAACTTCGGCAGCCTGCGCTGCGGCGACATCATGACGCCCGAACCCATCGCGGTGTCCTTCGGCACCCCGTTGCGCGAGGCCTGGGGCCTGATGCGCCAGCACCGCATCAAGGCGCTGCCGGTGGTGGATCGGGCGCGGCGCATCGTCGGCATCGTCACGGTCTCGGACTTCATGCGGCACGCCGAGCTGGACCGGCACGAGGGCATCGGCGACCGCTTCCGCGCGCTGATGCGGCGCAGCGGCACGGTGCATTCGGACAAGCCGGAGGTGGTGGGCCAGCTGATGACGCGAGAGGTGCGCGTGGCCAGCATCAACCGGCACGTGAGCGAGCTGGTGCCGCTGTTCTCGGAAGGCGGGCACCACCACATTCCCATCATCGACACGGAACGCCGGCTGGCCGGCATCATCACCGAGTCGGACCTGGTCAGGGCGCTGCACCGGGTGGCGCGCCCGGCGGACTGAGCACCAGCGCGGCGGCGTGCCGCGCGGCGATCCATTCCTCGTTGGTCGGCTCGACAGCCACCGCCACCGCGCTGCCGGGTGCAGAAATGAGCGCGGCATTGGCTTCGTTGGCCGTGTCATCCAGGGCCAGGCCCAGGAAGCCCAGGTCGCGGCAGATGCGGCGGCGCATCTCGGCGCTGTGCTCGCCCACGCCGGCGGTGAACACCAGCAGATCGAGGCCGCCGAGCACGGCCACCAGCGCGCCGATCTCGCGCACGATGCGCCGCACATAGAGCGCCAGCGCGGCGCGCACGCGCTCACCGGTGAGGTCGTCGCGGCCTTCCTCGGCGAACAGCCGGCGCGGTTCGGACGACACGCCCGACACCCCGAGCAGGCCCGACTCGTGGTACAGCACGCGGCCCACGTCTTCCAGGCTGAGCTTCTCGATCTCCATCAGGTAGATCACCGCACCGGGGTCGAGCGAGCCGGTGCGCGTGCCCATCATCAGGCCGTCCAGCGCCGAGAAGCCCATGGTGGTGGCCACGCTGCGCAGGCCCTGCAGCCCGCACAGACTCGCGCCGCTGCCCAGGTGCGCGGCGATGACCCGGCCGCGGGCCAGCTCACCGTGCCGTTCGGGCAGCGCCACCGAGAGGTACTCGTAGGACAGGCCGTGAAAGCCGTAGCGCCGCAGCCCACGTTCCCAGGCCGCGTAGGGCAGGGGCAGCATCTGCTCGACCTGGGGCAGGGTGTGGTGGAAGGCGGTGTCGAAGCAGGCCACCTGCGGCAGCTGCGGGTCGCTGGCCAGCAGCACCTGGATCGCGTCGAGCGCGAAGGGCTGGTGCAGCGGCGCCAGCGGGATGTAGCGCTGCAGATCGGCCAGCACCGCCGCGTCCACGCACACCGGGTCGAAATACTGGCTGCCGCCGTGCACCACGCGGTGCGCCACCGCGCGCAGCGGCGTTTCGCCCAGGTGGGCGCGCACACGGCGCAGGATGTGGGCCAGCGCCTCGTGGTAGGGCTGCGCGGGGTCCAAGGCCAGCGCGGTCTCAGGGGTGTCGGTGTCGGCCGTGGTGGGCTGGGGCCCGGCGATGCCGCGCACCTGGCCTTTCCAGGCCGGCTCGCGCGGCAGGGTGGGGCCGCTGGCGTCGAAGAGGGCGAACTTGATGCTGGACGAACCCGCGTTGAGCACAAGCACCATGCCGCTCATGGACGGCTGACCCGGTAGCGGTGCGCCAGCAGCACGGCGATGGCGCACGAGGCCAGGCGCGTGGCGCGCGAATCGGCGCGGCTGGTGAGCACGATGGGCACGCGCGCGCCGATGGCGATGCCGGCGCTGGCCGCGTGGCCCATGAATTCAAGCTGCTTGGCCAGCATGTTGCCGCTCTCCAGATCGGGCACGACCAGCACGTCGGCGCGGCCGGCCACGGGCGAGTCGATGCCCTTGACCTGCGCGGCCTCGGGCGAGATGGCGTTGTCGAAGGCCAGCGGGCCGTCGAGCAGGGCGCCGGTGATCTGGCGGCGGTCGGCCATCTTGCAGAGCGCGGCGGCGTCCAGTGTGGCGGGCATGCGCGGGTTGACGGTCTCGACCGCGGCCAGGATGGCCACGCGCGGCTGCGCCACGCCGATGGTGTGGGCGAGCTCGATGGCATTGCGCACGATGTCGGCCTTTTCCTCCAGCGTGGGGGCGATGTGGATGGCCGCGTCGGTGATGATGAAGGGCCGGGGGTAGGCGGGCGTCTGCATCAGGTAGCAGTGGCTCAGGCGGCGCTTGGTGCGCAGGCCGGCCGACGCGCTCAGCACGGCGCCGAGCAGTTCGTCGGTGTGCAGGCTGCCTTTCATGAGCGCCTCGACCTCGCCGCTGGCGGCCAGCTCAGCGGCGCGCGCCGCGGCCGCGTGGCTGTGCGGCACGTCCTCGATGCTCAGGCCCGAGAGGTCCAGGCCGGCTTGCGCGGCCAGCTCCGCCAGCCGCGCGCGTGGCGCGACCAGCACGGGATCGATCAGGCCGGCGTCTCGCGCATCGAGCGCGCCCCGCAGGCTGAGTTCGTCGCAGGGGTGCACCACCGCGACGCGGATGGCGCCCAGCTCGCCGGCCTGTGCCAGCAGGCGGGGCAGGCCTTCGGGGGAGAGTTGCACGCCGGTGGCCGGCGGGTTGTCGGGGAGCTTCATGTCGGGCGGGTCCTGGTGCGGGAGGCGGGGCCATGGCGATGATGGCATGTGCGCATGGCGTGGAGGCGCCTCCCTAATGTCCCGCGAGGGAATGGAGGTCCCCGGCGGGGTGGCTGTGGTATGTTCGTTTCGCGGCTTCATCGCTGCGAAATGTCCCGATGACCCCACCTCTTTCAAGCCTTGTTGCCCTGGCCGCGTTGCTGGCGCTGAGCGCACCAGTCGCGGCGCAGGGCCTGGACTACGCCCAAGCCCTGCAACAGGCGCAAGAGGCCTCCGGCCAGGTGCGCAACGCGCGCATGGACGTGCAGGCCAAAGACCTCAAGGCCGAGGCGCTGGCCCACCTGGGCGGTCCGGCCCTGTCGCTCTCGGGCTTCACCGGCCGGGTCGCCACCACCTTCAACCTCGACACCTCGCCGCTGGCCAATGCCGCGGGCTCGTTGGGTTCGGTCGTGCCGGGCGGCCTCTCCATCCCGCCCATCCCCAACGCGGTGTCGGTCAACCGCACCTTCAACCTGCATTCCCTGGGCCTGAGCGCCAACTGGCCGATCTACACCGGAGGGCGGCTCGAAGCCATCCATGGGCTGGAAGCGGGCAAGGCCGACGAGGCCCGGGCCGAGGCCCGAGACGTGGAAGACAAGCTGTCGACCACCGTGGCCCAGCGGTATTTCTCGCTGCAGCTGGCCACGCACGCGGTGCAGTTGCGCAGCGCGGCGGCCAAGGGCATTGCCGACCACCAGCGCGCCGCGCAGCGCCTGGAAGCGACCGGCCTGATCGCGACCGCCGAGCGGCTCAAGGCCGACGTGGCGCTCGACGGCGCGCGGCGCGATCTGGCCAAGGCGCAGAGCGATTCCGAGATCGCGCAGGTGGCGTTGACGCGCCTGCTGGGCGCGGCCTTGCCCGCGCCGCTGAGCACACCGCTGTTCGTCAACTCGGCGTCCGTGGGCACGCTGCAGTCCTTCATCGACGCGGGGCTTGCCCACAACCCGGCGTGGGACAAGATCGCGAGCAAGCGGACCCAGGCCGACCAGGCCTTGAAGCTGCAGACCGGCGGCCAGCTGCCGACGGTGCTGGCGATCGGCAACTACAACTTCAACCGCAGCAGCGACAAGCTGGTCCAGCCCAACTGGGCGGTGGGCATTCTGGTGTCGGTGCCGCTGCTCGACCGCATCGACCGGGGCAAGATGAAGGAGGCAGCCATCCTCGACCAGCAGCGCGTGAGCGCTCTGGAGGAACAGGCGCAGCGCGATGTGCCGACCCTGATCGAGAGCCAGTGGCGGGCCTTGCAGAACGCCCGCGCGCAGTTCCTGTCGATGGACTCGACCATCCGCCTGGCCCGCGAGAACCTGCGCCTGCAGACCGTCTCGTTCCAGCAAAGCCAGAGCACCTCGCTGGACCTGACCGATGCGCGCCTGAACCTGCTCAAGGTGGAGACCGAGCGCGTGCAGGCCGCCTACGACTACGTGATGGCCCTGGCCCGGTTGCTGGAGGCCAGCGGCCAGCCGCACCGCCTGGCCGAGTTCGCGCAGAACGCCGACATCCAGATCGCTCCCCCCGTCGAGTAAGCCCATGCCCATGTCTTCCAACGTCCAGCGCGTTCTTCTCGCTTTTCTGGGGGTGGCCGTCGTCGCCTTCCTTGCCTGGGGCCTGTGGAAGGCCTTCACGCCGCAGCCGCTGCCGCTGCAGGGCCAGATCGAGGCGCAGGAGATCAATGTGTCGTCCAAGGTGCCCGGCCGGGTCGGCACGGTGCACGTGCACCTGGGCCAGACCGTGAAAGCCGGCGACCTGCTGTTCGAGCTCGACAGCCCTGAGGTGGCCGCCAAGATCGCCCAGGCGCGCGCCGCCGAAGCGGCGGCTTCGGCCGTGGCCGCCAAGGCCAACGCCGGTGCGCGGCCGGAAGAGGTCGAGGCCGCGCGCCTGAACTGGGAGCGCGCCAAGACCGGTGCGCAGCTGGCCAAGACCACCTACGACCGGGTGCAGACCATGTTCGCCGAGGGCATCCTGGCCGGACAGAAGCGCGACGAGGCCCTGGCCCAGTGGCGGGCGGCCCAGCAGCAGGCCGATGCGGCGCGGGCGCAGTACGAGATGGCGCGCAAGGGCGCACGCCCGGAAGACAAGGCGGCCGCCCAGTACCAGGCCCAGCAGGTCGGCGGCGTGCTGTCGGAGGCCGAGGTGGCGCTGGCCGAGACGCGCATCACGGCGCCCGCGGCCGGTGACGTGAGCAAGATCCAGATCCAGCCCGGCGAGATCGCCCCGCAGGGCTTCCCGGTGATCACCCTGGTCAACCTCCAGGACGTGTGGGCGGTGCTGCAGGTGCGCGAGGACGCCATGGCGGACTATGCGGTGGGCAGCCAGCACACCGCCGAAGTGCCGGCGCTTCGGCGCAGCATCGAGCTGGTGGTGTCGTCGGTGGGCGTGCTGCCCGACTTCGCGACGTGGCGCGCCGCGCGCCCGGGCGGAACCGACCTGCGCACCTTCGAGATCCGGCTGCGCCCGGTCGCTCCGGTGGCGCAACTGCGACCGGGCATGAGCGTGGTCTTTCCCGCCCCCTGAGCCCGCCCGTGGAGACCGCCACCAACGCGACCGGCCTGGGCCCCGTGGTCCGGCGCGAGTGGCAACGCTTGCGGCACGATGCCTGGGACCTGGGCATGCTCACCTGGATTCCGCTGGGCGTGTGCCTGCTCATCTGGTGGATGTTCGCCGCCGGCATCGCGCGCGACCTGCCGATCGTCGTGATCGACCGGGACCAGTCGAGCCTGTCGCGTTCGCTGCTGCGCATGGTAGACGAGTCGCCGGGGGTCCGCGTCGCCGCAGCGGTCGGCAACGAAGCCGAGGCCACGGCCTGGCTGCGCGAGCGCCGCGCCTATGGGCTGCTGGTCGTGCCGGCCTCGTTCCAGCACGACATCGGGGCCGGGCGTTCGGCCACCGTGTCCTGGTTCTACAACGGGCAGTTCTCGGTGCACGCGGGCGGCCTGACCCGCGACGTGCGCACCGCGGTCTCCACGCTGAGTGCCGGCATCGAGATGACGGCGCGCGGCAAGCGCGGCGCCTCAGCGGCGCAGGCGGCGGAACAGTTCGAGCCCATCCGCCTGCGGCTGGGCACGCTGTACAACGAGAACGCGAACTACGAGTCCTTCCTGGTGCTCGCGCTGATCCCGTCGATGCTGCAGATCTTCGTGGCGCTCGCGGCCATCACCGCGGTCGGCCGTGAGCTGCGCGCGGGCAGCGTGCCGCAGTGGCTGGCGAGCGCGGGAGGCCGCTGGCACACGGCGGTGGCCGGCAAGCTGGTGATCCCCGCGGCGGCCTTCGCCGTGCAGGCGGTGTTGTTCGTGGTGTTCTTCGGCTTCGTGCGCGGCTGGGCGATCGAAGGCAGCGGCCTGATGATCGTCGCCGGCCTGTGGCTGCTGATCGCCGCCTACCTCGGCCTGGGCCTGCTCATGATCGCGGTCACCCTCACGCTGCGCAACGCCTTGTCGGCGGCGGCCTTCGTCACCGCACCAGCCTTCGCCTTCTCGGGCCAGGGCTACCCCTTGAGCGCCATGCCCGCGCTCGCGCGCGCCTGGGCCGAAGCGCTGCCCTTGACCCACTACCTGCAGCTGCAGGGCAAACACTGGCTCGCCGGCGCGCCCTGGACCTACGGCGTGGGCGATGCCCTGGTCCTGCTCGGTTTTGCGGTGGTGAGCGGCGGCGCGGGCCTGCTGATCCTGAAACAACGGGCGGGCCAGGCCTCGGCCTGGGGGCGCACATGAGCGCCCAGCCATCGCCGGGGCCCGCCGGCCTGATCGGCAGTTTCGTGGCGACCTGGCGCGCCATGCTCGGCGATGTCGGCGCCATCATGCTGCTGTTCGTGGGCGGCATCGTCTACTCGTTCTTCTACCCCTTGCCCTATTCGCGGGAGAGCGTGCAGCAGGTGCCGGTCGCGGTGGTCGATCAGGACCTCAGCGCGATCTCGCGGCAGATCACCCGCTACGTCGCGGCGCACCCCGCCGTGGACACCCAGCGGGTCACGCCCGACCTTCGCGAGGCCCAGGACCTGCTCTGGAAGAACGAGATCGCCGGCGTGCTGATGATCCCGCAGGGGTTGGAAAGCAAGGTCCTGAGCGGGCGCCGGGCGGAGGTCGACATCAGCGGCAACGGTGTCTACATGATGATGAACAAGGTGGCGCTCAACGGCCTGGCCGAGGCCGTGGGCACGGTCTCGGCCGGCATCGAACTCAAGCGGCTGGCCGCCGGCACGCCCTCGCCCGCCCAGGCCATGGCCCAGCGGCAACCGGTCAACGTCAACGCCGTGGCCCTCTTCAACGTGCGCGAAGGCTATGGCGCCTACATCGTGCCGGGGGTGGCGGTGCTCATCATCCAGCAGACGCTGCTGCTGGCGATCACGCTGCTGTTCGGCACCTGGCGCGAGCGCGGTGCTTTTCCGGTCCGACGCAGCAGCGCCGCCTACTTCGGCATGCTGCTGGCCTTCGCCACCGTGGCTTTTGCCAACAGCCTGTACTTCTTCGGCTTCGTGCTCTGGTGGCAGGACTACCCCCGCGCAGGCAATTTCGGCGGCCTGTTGCTGTTCGCGGCCCTGTTCGCGCTCTGTGTGGCGGCGCTGGGCATGCTGCTGGGCAGCCTCTTTCGCACGCGGGAGCGCAGCGTGCAGCTGCTGCTGTGCACGGCCTTGCCCTTCATGTTCCTCAGCGGCCTGTCGTGGCCGGTGGAGGCCCTGCCGCCGGCGCTGCAGGCGCTGCGCTGGCTCGTGCCCTCGACCGCCGGCGTGCAGGGCTTCATCGCGCTGAACCAGCTCGGTGCGAGCCTGGCCCAGGTGGCGACCGAAGCCGCCGCGCTGGGGGCGGTGTTCGTGTTCTCGGCCGTGGTCGGCCTGTGGCGCTGGCGCGCCGAGGGCCGTTTGGTATCTTCCAAGGTCTGAACCCGACGGCCCGCATGGCGGCGCCGGTCACCTTGAAAGGAGCTTTCGAGTGAGCACACCCGCCACCCCGCGCCACATCCTGCTGGCCACCGACCTGAGCAGCCGCAGCGACCGCGCCCTGGACCGCGCCGTGCGCCTGGCCCGCGAGTGGGACGCGCGCCTGGTGGCACTCACCGTGGTCGAGCCCGAGCCAGCCGAAGCGCCCACCTCGGTGCTCTCGCGGGCCTCGGGCCTGGCCGGCGGGGCCGCGCGCCGGGCGATGGTGGAGCAGCGCCTGCGCGCCGACCTCGAAGGCGAGGACGATCTGCCGCTGGTGCCCCGGGTGGAGCAGGGCCCGGTCGCCGACACCGTGCTCACCGTGGCCGTCGCCGAGGGCAGCGACCTCATCGTGACCGGCGTGGCGCGCAACGAGGCGCTCAGCCGCGTGGTGCTGGGCTCCATGGTCGATGCCCTGGCCCGCCGCGCGCCGGTGCCCCTGCTCGTGGTGCGCAACCGGCCGCGCGCGACCTACCGCCACGTGGTCGTCGCCAGCGATTTTTCCGCCGCCTCCCGGCACACCCTGCGCACCGCCGCCGCGCTGTTTCCCCAGGCCGAGCTCACGCTCTTCCACGCCTTCGACAACCCGTACCCCGCGATCGGCGGCGTGGACACCACCCGGGTGCGCGCCGACGGCCTGGCCCAGGCCGAGCGCGAGGCCGAAACCTTCATCCAGTCGTGCAAATTGCCCGAAGGCGTGGGCCGGCGCCTGCGCACCTGGCTGGAGCATGGCGACACCGGGCTGCTGCTGCACGCCCACGGGCAGGCCCACCCGGCGGACCTGGTGGTGCTGGGCACCCAGCAGCGGCGCGGCGTGCTCGGGCTGTTGCTGGGCAGCGTGGCCCAGCGCGTGCTGGAAATGGCCGAGAACGACGTGCTGGTGGTGCCACCGGAGGCCGCCTGAGTCCAGCGGCCCCGACGAACGGGCCGGTGTGGGGCGTCGGGACAACAGTTCGGTTTGTCCGGGTGGACCGGGTCGATACCGATATTTACACTGGCGGTGTCTGAACTTTCCGCGCGCGGTGCTGTCCATTCTGCGCCTCCACCACGCCCTGATCGCCTTGCACCAAAAGCCCCACCGTTCATTGCGCTTCGCGCTGCCGCAGCAACTGGCCTTGGCCGGTTTGCTGGGCATCGGATCCCTGGCCCTTGCGCAGGCCGAAACCCCTGCACCTTCCCTGGCTCCGGCGACCCAGCAGCTCGCGGCGATCGACCCGCGCTGGACGTCCAGCTTCGAGGCCTTTGCCGCTGCCGACCTGAAGCAGGCGCCGCAGCCGGGCGGGGTGGTCTTCGTGGGCAGTTCGTCGATCCGCCTGTGGAACGACCTGGAGACCAGCTTTGCCGACCAGCCGGTGGTCATCAAGCGCGGCTTCGGCGGTTCCCAGCTGCTCGATTGCGTGAAGCTGGTGAACCGGCTGGTGCTGCCCTACAAGCCCCGCATGGTCGTGGTGTATGCGGGCGAGAACGACCTGTCCGAAGGCGCCACGCCGCGCGAGGTGCTGGAGCGTTTCACGGCCTTCGTGCATGCGGTCAAGGCCGAGTTGCCCGAGAGCCGCATCGCCTTCGTCTCGATCAAGCCCAGCCCTTCGCGCACAGGCATCCTGGCTTCGGTGCGCGAGACCAACGAGCTGATCAAGGCCTACAGCGTGACCGAGCCGCAGCTGGATTTCATCGACGTGTTTTCCGCCATGCTGGGCGCCGACGGCCAGCCGCGCCCGGAGCTGTTCCTGGGCGACCGCCTGCACCTCAACGCGGAAGGCTATGCGCTGTGGCAGCGCATCATCGCGCAGCACCTGAAGAGCTGAGCCGGGCCACGACCCAGAGGGTGTAGAAGCCCACGAACAGGATCAGCAGGTCCACCGACCAGGGCCTGGCGGCGTTCGCGGCGCCGAACATCGCCAGCGCCAGCAGGGCCATCACCAGGTGGGCGCAGAACACCGGCAGGGCCGCCTGGCCCAGCGTTTCCAGCGGCCGCCAGCGCGGCAGGTGCCGCTCCAGCCACGGGCCGAAGTGCATCGCCAGCACCAGCAGCGCCAGCAGGTTGATCAGGCGCAGCGGACCGAGGTGCCACTTGTCGAACATCAGGTTGACCGCCGAGCCGTCGGGCATCGGCGTCTGTCCCACGGCGTGGCGCCAGAGGAAGGCGCAGGCGGCCAGGGCCAGGGCGGTGCGCACCATCCAACGCGGAAAGTGCGTGGGGGCAGGGTCCGGGCGGCTGTGCTCGGTGCCCATCCACAGGCCCAGGGTCCACAGGAACTGCCAGGCGAAGATCTCGAAGGCGCCCATGTCGCGGTAGCGCACCGGCATGTCGAACCAGCCGAAGGCCAACTGGTAGAGCGCCGGGCCCAGGCCGAACTGGGCGCCGAACCACAGCGCCAGGCTCAGGGCGATCACGCCGCGCCAGCCGTGTTCCCTGCCGTGCAACAGCAGCAGCGGGCTGACCAGCATGAAGACGATGTAGATCGGCAGGATGTCGAGCAATGCCGGGCTGTACAGCAGCAGGCCGGCGCTCAGCGTGGCCACCACGGGCCGCTCGAGGAAAAAGGACAGCAGGTCGGTCACCGCCCCCTCGCGCAGCGCCAGGCCCAGGCCGGCGATGGCGGTGAAGGCGAACAGCACCAGGGCCAGCTGGCAGGCATAGAGCTTGAGCGCGCGGTTGAAGAAGGCGCTTTTCATCGCCTCCGTGCCCTGCCGGTCGGCCTTGGCGGAATAGACCCGACCGGCCATGTAGGCCGACAGGAGCACGAAGCCTTCGGCCGCCGACACATAGCCCAGCGGCTGGCCCAGCGGGTCCGCGAGCTTCGTGGGCAGGTGGGTCAGGGTCATCAGCACGAGCATCAGGCCGCGCATGGCGTCCAGTTCCCACTGGCGATCGTTCTGGCTCATGGTGATGGGGCCCGCGCCGCCCCGCAAAGTTCCCCCACAGAGGGAGGGGCGTCACTGCGTCTGGGAACGGGTGCGCCAGACCAGCCCGGAGCGCCGGTCACGGCGTTCGCGCGCTTCCACCAGCATGGCCACCGCGAACAGGCCTGCGAACGCGGCCAGCAGCAAGGCGACGTCCGTCGTCCAGGGGCGCACCACCTGGGTCGAACCGAAGAAGGCGAGGGTGAACAACGCGATCACGATGTGGGCGCAGAAGACCGACAGCGAGTGCCGCCCCAGCAACTCCAGCGCATGCAGGCGCGGCAGCACGCGCACCAGCCAGGGGCCGGTCGCCATGAGCAGCAGGAGCACGCTGGCAAAGTTCAGCACCCGCAGGGGGCCGAGCGACCATTTGTCAAGCATCACGCCCACGGCGGGCAGCCAGGGCAGCGGGTCCTGCCCGGCGATGTGCCGCCACGCCAGCATCGCCACGGCGTACATGGCCGCCGGTGCCAGCAGCCAGAGCGGCGGGCGCGGCCACGGCTGCTCGCGCGCACCCAGCCACAGGCCCGCGACCCACAGGGCCTGCCAGGCCAGCCAGTGGAAGGCGCCCATGTCCTTGTACGGGATGGGCAGGCCGGTGAGTGCCACGACCAGGTCGTACACGCCGCGCCCCAGGCCCCACTGCTCGCCCAGCCACAGCAGGCCGCTGACGGCCAGCACACCGCGCCAGCCCTGCTGCAGGCCCCGGCGCAGCAGCCAGGGACTGAGCAGCATCATGAAGATGTAGAGCGGCAGGATGTCCAGCAGGGGCGGGTTGTGCAGCAGCAAGGCGGCACCGACGACGGCGGCCTGCGGGTCGATGAAGAAGAACTCCAGCAGGCCGGTGATCCCGCCCTGCCGGTTGAACACGCCGAGCCAGGCGATGGCGGTGAACGCCAGCAGCAGCAGGCCCAGCTGGCAGAGGTAGAGCTTGAGCGCCCGCTCGTGGAAGGCGGTCTGCATGGCGGGCAGCCCGTCGCGCCGGGCGCGGCGGCCGTACACGCGGCCGGCCATGAAGGCCGAGAGGAAGACAAATCCCTCCGCCGCCGAGACAAAGCCGAACGGCTGGCCCGATGGCAACGAGTACATCGTCGGCATGTGGGTCAGCGTCATCAGGACGAGCATCAGGCCCCGCAGGGCGTCGAGCTCCCAGCGGCGTTGCGGGGCGTGTGGCATCAGGGAAAACCAGTAGAACCCGCGATCATGCCAGAGGGACGCACCGGCGGGCCCGCCAGGCCTGCAGAAACCCCCAGCACAGGCCGAGGCCGGCGGCCAGCAGCGAGGCCAGCAGCACGCCGAGCTTGGCGGCCCCGAGCAGGTGGGCGTCGTCAAACGCGAGGGTGGCGATGAAAATGGACATGGTGAAGCCGATGCCGGCCAGCAGGCCGACCAGGGCGACGCCGGACCAGCGCACGCCGTCGGGCAGGCGGCACAGGCCCAGGCGCACGGCCAGCCAGCTCGCCCCCAGCACGCCCAGCGGCTTGCCCAGCACCAGGGCCAGCACCACGCCCAGGGTGACGGCTTGCGCGTGGCCCACGCCGAGGTCCACGCCGTCCAGCGTCACGCCGGCGTTGGCCAGCGCGAACAGCGGCATGACACCGTAGGCGACCCAGGGGTGCAGCGCCATCTGCACCCGGATCACCGGGGCCTGCCCGCGCATGCGCACCGGCAGCACGGGCGTCATCAGACCGAGCACGACCCCGGCCAGGGTGGGGTGGGCGCCGGTCTGCAGCAGGCCCAGCCAGAGCACGGCACCGGGAACCACGTAGGCCCAGGCCGAGCCGATGCCGATGTGCTGCAGGCCCAGCACCATCAGCACGCCCAGGCCGGCCACCAGCAGGCCGCTGAGTTCCAGGCCGCCCGAGTAGAAGAGCGCGATGATGAGCACCGCGACGATGTCGTCGATGATGGCCAGGGCCAGCAGCAGGATCCGCACATTACCCGGCACCGAACGGCCGAGCAGGGCCAGCACGCCGACGGCAAAGGCGATGTCGGTGGCGGTGGGAACCGCCCAGCCCCGCAGCGTGGCGGGATCGGTGCTGAGCGCGACATAGATCAGCGCCGGCACCAGCACACCGCCCACGGCCGCCGCCAGGGGCAGGGCCGCGAGCTTGAGGCTGGCCAGCGCGCCGTCGTGGATCTCGCGCCGGATCTCCATGCCCACGACCAGGAAGAACACCGCCATCAGGGCGTCGTTGATCCAGAAGTGCAGCGATTCGCTGGACACATAGGGGCCCAGGCCGATGGTCAGCGGGGCGTGCCAGAGCGCGTGGTAGCTGGCGGAGGCGGGCGAGTTGGCCCAGATGAGGGCGATGGCCGCAGCCAGCATCAGCACGACGCCGCTGACGGCTTCGATGTGGAGGAAACGCCCGATGGAGGCGAAAGCGCGGTCGGTCAGGATTTGCGCGCGCGGCAGGGTCTGCCCGGCGGGGTGTCGGATTTTGGTCATGGCGATTCCGCGTGGCGGCCCGACCAGCGCATGAACCTGTTTCGCTGCAACACGCAGCGCGAACACCCAGCCCGTATTTTACCGGATGGGCACCGGCGCTGACCTACACTCGCCGCATGCCCGACACGCCCGCTCCCGACGACGCCCGCTTCATGCGCCTGGCGCTGGCCGAAGCCCAGGCCGCGGGCCAAGCCGGCGAGGTGCCGGTGGGGGCGGTGGTCGTGAAGGACGGCCAGGTGATCGCTACCGGCCGCAATGCCCCGATCGATGGCCACGACCCCACCGCGCATGCCGAGATCGTCGCCTTGCGCGCCGCCGCCCGGGCGCTGGGCAACTACCGGCTCGATGGCTGTTCACTCTATGTCACGCTGGAGCCCTGTGCGATGTGCAGCGGGGCCATGCTGCACGCGCGCCTGGCGCGCGTGGTGTTCGGCGCGGCCGATCCGAAGACCGGCGCAGCCGGCTCGGTCCTCGATCTGTTCGGTCACGCCCAGATCAACCACCAGACGGTGGTGCAGGGCGGTGTGCTGGCCGAGGAGGGGGCGCAACTGCTGCGCGGTTTCTTCAAAGAGCGCCGCGTGAACCCACACCCCCTGCGCGACGATGCCTTGCGCACCCCTGATGAGCGCTTCCAGAACCTGCCGGGCTACCCCTGGGCGCCGCAGTACCTGAGCGATCTGCCCTCGCTCGGCGGCCTGCGCCTGCACTACCTCGACGAGGGGCCGAAGGACGCGCCCCTGACCTGGCTGTGCCTGCACGGCAACCCGGCCTGGAGCTACCTCTACCGCAAGATGATCCCGGTGTTCCTGGGCAGTGGCGCGCGCGTGGTCGCGCCCGACCTGATCGGGTTCGGCCGCAGCGACAAGCCCAAGAAGGACGGGGCGCATTCGTTCACCTGGCACCGCCAGGTGCTGCTGGAGCTGGTGGAGCGCCTCGACCTGCGCCACGTGGTGCTGGTGGTGCAGGATTGGGGCGGCCTGCTGGGCCTCACGCTGCCCATGGCCGCACCACAGCGCTACCGCGGGCTGCTGGTGATGAACACCACCCTGGCCACCGGCGAGGTGCCGCTCTCACCCGGCTTCCTGGCCTGGCGCACCATGTGCGCGCAGAACCCGGAGTTCGACGTGGCCCGCCTGTTCGCGCGCGGCAACCCGCAGATGTCACCGGCCGAATGTGCGGCCTACAACGCGCCGTTTCCGGACCGGGGTCACCGCGCCGCGCTGCGCGCCTTTCCGCCCATGGTGCCGGAGCACGCTGACGACGATGGCGCCGCCGTCAGCCGCCAGGCGCGGGACTTCTGGTCCCACGACTGGCAGGGGCAGAGCCTGATGGCCATCGGCCAACAGGACCCGGTGCTGGGCAACGCCGTCATGCAGGCCTTGCACGCCCAGATCCGCCATTGCCCCGAACCCCTTGACCTGCCGCAAGCCGGGCACTTCGTGCAGGAGCATGGCCAGACCATCGCCGATGCCGCCGTGCGCCATTTCGCGGCCACCACACCCGGATAATCGAGCCCTTTTTCGCCCAACACCATGAGCCACGGTCATACGCACGCCTGCAGCCCCGATTGCAACCACAGCCACCACCACGGCACCAAGCACATCTACATCTACTCGCCCTCCAGTGCCGTGCGCGACAAGGCCGCGTTCCGCCGTGGCGTGGCGCGGCTCAAGGCGCTGGGTCATGAGGTGGAGATCGACGAGGCGGCGCTGTCCAGCCACATGCGCTTCGCGGGCGACGATGCCACGCGCCTGGCCGCCATCGAGCGCGCCACCGCCAGCGGCGCGAACGTGGCGCTGATCTCGCGCGGCGGCTACGGACTCACGCGCATCGTCGGCGACCTGCCTTTCAAGAAGATCGCCAAGGCGATCGAGCGCGGCACCCAGTTCGTGGGCCTGAGCGATTTCACCGCCTTGCAGATGGCGGTGATGGCCAAGACCGGTGCCGTGACCTGGGGCGGCCCGGCGCTGGGCGAGGACTTCGGCGCCGAAGCGCCGGACGACATCATGGAAGCCTGCTTCGACGACCTGCTCGTGGGCCACGGAGAGGGCGCGGGCTGGCGGCTGCCGGTGTCGGACGCGAAGGCGGCCCCGCGCAAGGACGGCGAGGAAGCACCGGTGTTCCGGCTGCGCGGTGCCACGCTGTGGGGCGGTAACCTCAATGTGATCTGCGCGCTCGTGGGCACGCCCTACCTGCCGACCGTCAAGGGCGGCATCCTGTTTCTGGAAGATGCGAACGAGCACCCGTACCGCATCGAGCGGCAACTCACGCAGTTGCTCAACGCGGGCATCATCGGCCAGCAGAAGGCGGTGCTGATGGGTTCGTTCAACCGCTTCAAGCTGGTACCGGGCTACGACCGGGGCTTCAAGCTGCAGACGGTGATCGACTGGATGCGCACGCGCACGAAGACGCCGGTGTTCACGGGCCTGCCGTTCGGGCACGTGCCGACCAAGGTCTTGCTGCCCGTGGGGCGCAAGGTGGATCTGATGGTGGAAGGGCGAGACGCCCTGATCTACTGGGGCTGAGGAGACGCTGGCGGCGCTGCGCGGGAGATCAGGACCGGCGCATGCGCCCGGCGTCGATCAGGCTCTTGGGCACCAGGCCCTGAAACACCGGGGACAGGCTTTGCACCCGGTGCACCGCGAGCGCTTCGCCGTGCAGCTGGCTCAGCACGGCGACCATTTCGGCGCGCGCGAACCACAGGGCGTGCGCGTCGTGCAGGTACTTGAGCTTGCGCGTGAGCTGCGGATTGGCCTTGGCGCCTTCTTCGCCGAGCACCGCGAGCATGGCTTCGCGCACCGGCTCCAGGGACTCGGGCGAGTCCTTGCGCGTCTCAGGGCTGAGAAGGGCGGAGATGCTGTTGCGGATACCGGGTTTGAACCAGCGCATGGGAGTGGCCTCAACGACTTTGTATTAATTGGACACAGGATACGTCGCAGAACCACAAACTTGCAATCGGGAAAGTTTGACAAGACTCAAAAAACAACAAATAAATCATATGTTTATCGTCGATTTTTGAGCGATTGCATGAGGTATGTAGTACCTTTTTACGCTTTTATTAACAAACTGCTTCATCTCGGGCCTTCGCACCGCGCCCCCTTCACGGGCCGGTTTCGGGGTGTTGGAGGAGCGGTTTTCCGACACGAGTGTTCACCTCAGGTGGTGTGTTGTAATCCAGCCGACAAGTCTTCTCTCCTATGGCCGAACTGACAATTGCTTTCGTGGATCTGACGGGTAGCGTCTCGGTGTTTGAAACACTGGGTAACGACCGCGCCACCAAGGCCGTCACCAAGCTGACGCAGTGGATCGGCTCCATGGGCGTGGAGAACGGCGGCACGGTGGTCAAGATGCTGGGCGACGGCGTGCTGATGTCGTTTGCCAACAACCGCAACGCGGTGGACGCGATGGTGCTGATCCAGCAGGAACACGCCAAGCGGGTCATGCAGTGGCCCGACCGCCTCAAGCTCATGATGCAGATTGGCATGGCGCGTGGACAGGTCGTGGTGGTCGACGGCGATTGTTTCGGCGATGCGGTCAACGTGGCCTCGCGCCTGAGCGACCTGGCCGGCCCCGAACAGATCATGGCCACCGACACGGTGATCCGCAAACTCGGCCCACGGCACGGCGTGCGCAGCCGCAGCCTGGGCCCCATGCGGATCAAGGGCCGGGTGGAGCCCTGCGAAGTGTTCCGGGTCGAGTGGCAGCCCGAAATGCTGTCCGAGTTCCTCACGCTGCCGGCCGACCTGCACGCCTTGAGCCCGGTGCGGGAGTCGGTGTTCGGCGGGTTCGAGCTGTCGTGGCTGGACACCACGCAGGCGTTCAGCCTGACCGACCTGCCGATGAAGATCGGCCGCGTGCCCGAGGCCGATTTCATCGTGAGCGACCCGCGCGTCTCGCGCCTGCATGCCAGCATCGACATCCGCTCGGGCAACTACGTGCTCGAAGACATCAGCAGCTATGGCACCTGGGTGCGGTTCGGCACCGGCGACAACGTGATTGCCCTGCGGCGCCAGGAGTGCCTGTTGCACAGCGACGGCGAGATCGCCATGGGCGCGCCTTTCAGCGATTTCAGCGCGCCGACGGTGCGCTTCCGGCTGGTCGATGGCCAGATGTCGATCGCACCGATCGGCATCGAGAAGTAAGACAAAAACAAGAGGACGCGGCACAGGCCGCAACGCGGTGCGCAACACCACGCGCCGCGAATTACAGCTAGAGATGAGCGGGGACATTTCGTGCGCTGGATCAAACGACTCTTTGCCTTGCTGTCGCTGCTCGTGGTACTGGCGCTCGCGCTGGCCGCCTTCTACGCCTGGCGCAGCCTGCCGAAAACCGAGGGCAGCCTCAATCTGGGCGGGCTGTCGGCACCGGTGAAGGTGCACCGCGATGCGAGCGACGTCACGCACATCCTGGCCGGCAAGCCGCGCGATGCCTGGATGGCCATGGGCTACGTGCACGCGCAGGAGCGGGGCTGGCAGCTGGAGTTCAACCGCCGCATCATGCGCGGCACGCTCTCCGAGGTGCTCGGGCCGACCACGCTGGAGACCGACAAGCTCATGCGCACGCTGGGCATCCGCCACGCCGCACGCCGGCAGCTGGAAGCCCTGCCGGCCGAGGCCCGCGAAGCCCTGCAGGCCTACAGCGACGGCGTGAACGCCTTCTTCGCCCACACCGAGCAGTTGCCTTCACCGGAATTCCTGCTGCTGGGCATCAGCCCGCGCGAAGAGGCCGCTGCGGGGCGTTACTGGGACCCGGTGGATTGCGTGGCCTGGTCGCTCATGATGGCGCTGGACCTCGGCGGCAACTGGGGCAACGAATTCGCCCGGCTCACGGCGCTGGAAGCGATCGACACCAAGGCCCTGTGGGAGCTGTTCCCGCCATACCCGGGCGAACAGCCCGCGGCCACGGCCGACCTCGCCAGGCTCTACCGCGAACTCGGTGTCTACCGGGGCAAAACGGTCACCACCTCGAAGGCCGACGCGCCGACGCCGGGCCTGCTGGCTTCGGTGCGCGAGCAGATCGGCACGGACATGCAACGCTGGGCCGACGAGCTGGGCAACATCGAAGGCAAGGGCTCGAACAACTGGGTGGTCAACGGCTCGCGCACCGCCTCGGGCATGCCCTTGCTGGCGAACGACCCGCACCTGGGCCTGAGCGCGCCGGCGATCTGGTACTTCGCGCACCTGCAGGCGCCCGATGCCGACGGCATCAAGGGCATGGACGTGATCGGCGCCACACTGCCGGGCACCCCCTTCGTGGTGCTCGGCCGCACGCAGCAGGTGGCCTGGGGCTTTACCAACACCGGCCCGGACGTGCAGGACCTCTACCTGGAGCAGATCAACCCCGCGAATCCCGCGCAGTACCGCGTGCCATCTCCCGGTGGTGAGCCGGCCTGGGCCAACTTCGGCCTGCGCATGGAGACCATCCAGGTCAAAGGGCAGCCCGATGTGAGCCACATGGTGCGCAGCACCCGCCATGGCCCTGTGCTCAGCGATGCGCAGGCGCGCCACGGCGAAGTGCTGAACACCGGCCGTTTCGTGCTTTCGCTGCGCTGGACCGCGCTGGACGCGGACAACCGCAACGTGATCGCCACTCTGGAGTCGAACCGCGCGCAGTCGGTCGACGACCTCCAGCAGGCGTTCCGCGATTTCCATTCACCGATGCAGAGCGTGGTGATGGCCGATCGCAGCGGCCGCATCGCTTACAAGGCCGCCGGCCGCGTGCCCCTGCGCTCGCCGGAGAACGACATCCGCGGTGTCGCCCCCGCGCCGGGCTGGGACCCGCGCTACGACTGGGCCGGTTGGCTGCCCTACGAGGACACGCCGCAGGACGACGGCGCGCGCGGCTGGATCGCCACCGCCAACCAGCGCATCCACGCGGCGGACTACCCGCACTTCCTGACCCAGGACTGGGCCGCGCCCTATCGCCAGGAGCGCATCGAGGCGATGCTGGCGCAGACCCCCAAGCACACGCTGGAGTCGTTCCGTGACATGCACGCCGACCAGCAGTCGGCCGCCACGGTGCGCCTGCTGCCGTTCCTGCAGAAGGCCACCTCGGACCACCCGCTGGCCGGGGCAGCGCAGGCCGCGTTGCGCGATTTCAAGGGCGAGATGCGGGCCGATTCCGCCGCGCCGCTGATCTACAGCGCCTGGGTAGACGCCTTCACGCGCCGCGTGGTGGGCGAGCGCCTGGGCCAGGCCCGCTTTGAAGGCATGTACGGCAAGCGCCTGTTCCGCAACGCGGTGGAAGGCATTCTGGAGCGCGACGACGCGAGCTGGTGCGGCACCGGGGGTTGCGCTGCGGCCAGTGGCCTGGCCTTGACCGATGCCTTGAACAAGCTGCAGGCGGTGCAGGGCGCCGATGTGGCGGCCTGGCGCTGGGGCGATGCCCACCCGGCGATCTCGGCCCACCGCCCGTTCAACAACGTGAAGCCGCTGGCGGCGCTCTTCGACGTGCGCATCCCCACCGGGGGCGACCCCTTCACCGTCAACGTGGGGCAATACCACCTCGACAAGGCGGATGCGCCGTATGCCAACCGCCATGCCGCCAGCCTGCGCGCGGTCTACGACCTCGCGGACCTGGACAACTCGCGCTTCATCTACCAGACGGGGCAGAGCGGCAACGTGTTTTCGGGCCGCTACCGCGACATGAGCGAGACCTGGGTGGCCGTGCAGTACCGCGTGCTGGCGATGAAGCCGGCGCAGTGGCAATCGACGCTGGAGCTGCGGCCGCCGGCCGCGCCCTGAGGCGCCTTACTTCAGGTTGCCCGAGAGGAACTGGGCGAGCCGCTCGCTCTTGGGCCGGGCCAGCACGTCCTTTGGCACGCCCTGTTCCTCGATGCAGCCCTTGTGCAGGAAGATCAGGTGCGAGGAGACCTCGCGCGCGAAGCCCATTTCGTGCGTCACCACGACCATGGTGCGGCCTTCCTCGGCCAGCAGCTTCATCACGCGCAGCACCTCGCCCACGAGTTCGGGGTCGAGCGCGCTGGTGGGTTCGTCGAACAGCATCACGTCGGGTTCGACCGCCAGCGCCCGGGCAATCGCCACACGCTGCTGCTGGCCGCCGCTCATGTGCGAGGGGTAGCGGTCTTCAACACCTTTGAGGCCCACGCGCTCCAGGTAGCGGCGCGCGGTCTCCACCGCCTTGTCCTTGGGGATGCCCAGCACGTTGACCGGCGCCTCGATGATGTTCTGCAACACCGTCATGTGGGCCCAGAGGTTGAAGTGCTGGAACACCATGGCGAGCTTGGTGCGCAGGCGCTGCAGCTGCGCGGCGTTGACCGCGCGCAGTTCGCCGTGGCGATCGGCCTTGAGCTGCAGCTCTTCGCCACCGAGCACGATGCGCCCGCTGTTGGGGTGTTCGAGCAGGTTGATGCAGCGCAGCAGCGTGCTCTTGCCCGAGCCCGAGCTGCCGATCAGGCTGATCACGTCGCCCGCATTGGCTTGCAGGGACACGCCCTTGAGCACCTCGTTCGCACCGAAGCGCTTGTGGATGTCCTGCACCTCCAGCAGCGGGCGGCCGGGCGTTCGGTTGGCGGTGGGTTCTGCAGTCATGTTCGATGCCCGATGAAAAGGAAAACTCAGGCGCCCAGCAGGTCGCCCGAGCGGAACGGCGTCTCGCCGGCGATCTTGCCGACTTCGCCGCCTGAAACCACATAGCGTTCGCGCACGGCGGCATAGAGCACCCCTGCCACCTCGGCACGCACTTCATGAACGCGTGCGGCGCCCGCTGCGGTGGGATCGATGACCTCGGCCACCACATCCCCTTCGGCGACGGTGGCGCCAGGCTGCACCTGGAAGACCAGCACACCGGGCACGGGCGAGCGCAGCGTCTGCGAGCCCGCCAGCGGCGTGGGCTTGCAGGCCAGTGGCGGCAGCGGCGGGGTCGGCGCGTTGTTGCGCAGGACCCCGGCGTGCGCCAGGAAGGCGAGGATCGCTTGTGCGTCCCGGCGGGCGTGCTCGTGCGACACATCGGCTTCGCCGCGCAATTCCACGGTGGTGCTGGCGCAGGCCTGGGGCAGGGGGGCCTTGACACCCGCCGCCTGCAACGCGGCGGCCAATTGCCACCAGAGGCCGGAGAGGCGTTCGTCGAACGGCCCGCCCCCGGACTCCTTCGCCAGCAGCACGGCCTGGCAGCCCAGCAGGCGCGCCAGCGGTTCAAAGGGCGGCCAGCAGGCCTCCTCGCTGTAGAGGTGCATCACGGCCTCGGTGTCGCAATGCAGGTCCAGCACCAGGTCGGCGTCGTGCGAGAGCAGCAGCAACTGGCGGCGCTGGCTTTCGAGTTCGCTGCCGGGTTGCCACTGGCTCAGCCACTCGCCCACGAGCTGGCGCACCACCGCCACGTTGGCGTTCGCGTCAGCGCCCATGCGGGGGATGGCGTCGGTCAGCACGGCGGCGGCCATGTCGGGGTAGTGGCGGTTGAAGTTCTGCGCGGTGTCGAACTCGAAGCGGCCCATGGCGCGGTGGTCCAGCCGCTGGCTCAGGCCGATCGGGTTGGCGGCCGGCACCAGGACGATCTCACCCCGCAGCGGTCCGGCCTTCTCGGCCGCTTCCAGCGACTGGCGCAGGTGGTGGGCCACCAGCATGCCGGGCAGTTCTTCGGCATGCAGGCTGGCCTGGATGTAGACCTTGGGCCGGGCACCGGGCGCGCCGAAGTGAAAGCCCACGAGGGTTTTCTGGCTGCCCAGGCTGGGACTCAGCAGGGGGTACTCGATCCGTTGCATGGGGGGCGACCTGGTGCTGGGCGCTCAATGCCCGCGCGGGGCCAGATGGGCCAGGAAGCGCCGTTCAGCGAGTTTGAACATGCCCACCAGGCTGAACGTGATGGTGAGGTAGATCGCGGCGGCGAAGATGTAGGCCTCGAACGGGAGGTAGTAGTCGGAGTAGATGCGGCTGGCGGCGGCGGTCACGTCGAGCATGGCCGGCACGGTGCTGGCCAGGCTGGTGGCGTGCAGCATCATCACCACCTCGTTGCTGTACGCCGGCAAGGTCCGCCGCATGGCGCTGGGCAGGACGATGCGCCGCATCGCCATGGCCGGGCTCATGCCCATGGCCTGGGCGGCCTCGATCTCGCCCGCCGCGGTTTCGCGGATGGCGCCGGCCAGCATCTCCGCCGTGTAGCCGGCCGTGTTCAGGCTGAAGGCCAGCAAAGCGCAGAAGAACGGCTCCTTGAAATGCGTCCACGGCCAGACGTCGTTCCAGCGCGCCTGGATCCAGTCCAGCTGCGCCAGGCCGTAGTAGATGAGGTAGAGCTGGATCAGCAGCGGCGTGCCGCGGATCACGTAGGTGTAGGCACCGACGATCCAGCGCAGGGGCGCGATCGAACTGGTCAGCGCCAGCGCGAAGAGCAGCGCGAGCACCGCGCCGACGCCCAGCGAGGACAGCAACAACCACACGGTCGTGATCAGGCCCTCGCCGTACATGGCCAGGTTCGCGGGCTGGAAGATGACTTCCCACTTCATGTGCGGGTGTCCATCAGGTGTGGGCGCGCTTCACGCCGAGGCTGAAGCGCCGTTCCAGCCGGCGCAGCGCCCAGAGCGACACCGAGGTGTAGATCAGGAACAGCGCGGCGGCGAACAGGAAGAAGGTGAAGGGCTCGCGGGTGGCCGCGCTGGCCTGCTTGGCCAGGTAGGTCATTTCCTTCAGGCCGATCAGGCTGATCAGCGCGGTGGCCTTGATGAGCACCAGCCAGTTGTTGGTGAAGCCGGGCAGGGCGTAGCGCACCATCTGCGGCGCGGTGATGCGCATGAAGGTGCGCACCGGTCCCATGCCGAAGGCCCAGGCAGCTTCCATCTGGCCCTTGGGGATCGAGAGAATGGCACCCCGGAACGTCTCCGTCATGTAGGCGCCGTAGATGAAGCCGATGGTGAGCACGCCCGCGAGGAAGGGGTTGATGTCCACCGACGACTTGCTGCCGGTCGCCGCCAGCAGGTGGTTGAGACCGATGGTGCCGCCGTAGAAGATCAGCAGCATCAGCACCAGCTCGGGGATGCCCCGAACCAGCGTGGTGTAGACGGTGGCCACCCCCACGAGAAGGGGGCGGCCGGAGAGCTTGGCGACCGCGCCCAGCAGCCCCAGCAGGATGGCCACCACCAGGGCGGCCAGGGAAACGCCCACCGTGAGGAGGGCGCCCTGCAGGATCGAGGCGAAGTAACCGGACAAAACGGGGACGGCTTAGTTGCCGTACACGTCGAAGTCGAAGTACTTCTTGGCGACCGTCTCGTAGACGCCGTTGGAGCGGATGGCCTTGATGGCCGCGTTCAGCTCGTCCTTGAGCGCGGTCTCGCCCTTGCGCAGCGCCACGCCCACGCCGGTGCCGTAGTACTTGGCCTCGTTCAGCACGGGGCCGACGAAGCCGTAGCCGGCGCCTTCAGGCTTGCGCAGGAAACCGCCGTTGACTTCCACCTGGTCGGCCACGGTGCCATCCAGACGGCCGGACTTGATGTCCAGGTAGACCTGGTCCTGGGCTTCGTAGGGGACGATGCTCACGCCTGCGGGCTTGAGTTCACCCATGGCGTACTTCTCTTGCGTGCTGCCCTTGAGCACGCCGATCTTCTTGCCCTTGAGCGAAGCCGGGTCGGTGTAGGCCGTGCCGGTCTTGACGACGATGCGGCTGGGGGTGAAGTAGTACTTGTCCGTGAAGTCCACGACCTGCAGGCGCTCTTCGGTGATGGACATGGAGCTGATGATCGCGTCGTACTTCTTGGCTTGCAGACCGGGGATCATGCTGTCCCACACCTGTTCCACGTACACGCACTTGCGCTTGATCTGGGCGCAAAGCGCGTCGGCGATGTCCACGTCGAAGCCGGTGGGCTTGCCGTCGGCGGTCTTGAAGGTGAACGGCTCGTAGGTCGGGTCGATCGCCACCTTGAGTTCCGGCATCTCGGCCGGAGCGGGCGCGGCGGCAGGGGCCGCAGCGGGTGCCGCCGGTGCCGGCGCTTCGGTTTTGCCGCAACCCACCAGGGCAGCGGCGCCAATCAGGCTCAGGGAAAGGAAGAGGTTCTTCATGAAATGTCTTTCGTTTGATTACCGCTCGAAACGCGGCAGTGACAGGCTTTCGCATTGTAGATCTCGCCCTTTGAATGGACGGACGGGCGAGCCCGGTGTTTCCCCGGATAGGCATAGCAACAACCGAGCCGGCCCATGTTGGTGCACGCGGTTTCAGCCTGCTGAAATTTTTCTTGAATCAAATGAGAATCAATCGCATTTATGAGATAACTGCATGCATTGCTGACCCAGGAGTGAATGCCATGCAGACCTTGTCGATCACCCGTCCACTGTTGCGTGTGCCACGGCGTGTGGCGGATGAGCACGACGTGCAAGCTGCCGGTGCCCCGATCGCGCTGGAGGTGCCTTCGAGCATTGACAGTCTGTCGCTGCTGCGTGGTGGCAAGTGCGTGCAGATTGCGCACAACGGCTCGATGTACAAGCTGCAGTCCACCAAGCTGGGCAAGCTGATCCTGACCAAGTAGTTTTTTTCGTGGGGCGACCCTGGGGCGTGGTTCTCAGGCGTCGTTTTTGCTAGCCATCGGCAACGCCGGCCAGCCATGCATTTTTTCCCCGCGAGGTGATCGAGCAGAATCCGGGTGTCCCAGCCACAAGACACCGAGGAACCATGACTGCTTCCACCGCTTCCTTTCTGGCCGCCCGAGACTTCCTTCTGACCCACCGGCAGGACTACGAGCGCGCCTACCGCGACTTCCAGTGGCCGGTGCTCGACGAGTTCAACTGGGCGCTGGACCATTTCGACCCGATGGCGCGCGGCAACGACGCCCCCGCGCTGCACATCGTGGGCGAAGACGGCAGCGAGGTAAAGCGCTCCTTCGCCCAGATGGCCGAGCGCTCATCGCAGGTGGCCAACCATTTGCGAGGCCTGGGGGTGAAGCGGGGCGAGCGCATCCTGCTGATGCTGGGCAACGAGCTGCCGCTCTGGGAAGTGATGCTCGCGGCAATGAAACTGGGCGCTGTGCTGATCCCGGCCACCGCCTTGTTGACGGCCGACGATCTGCGCGACCGGCTCGAACGCGGACAGGTGAGGCACGTGGTCGCGGCCAGCGCGCAGACCGGCAAGTTCGAGGGCCTGGCGGGCGACTACACGCGCATCAGCGTGGGGGAGGGCGTACCGGGCTGGCGGCGCTTCGAGGACGCCGCGACGGCGGCCACCGCCTTCACCCCCGATGGCCCCACGCGCGCCACCGACCCGTTGCTGCTCTACTTCACCTCCGGCACCACCTCCAAACCCAAACTGGTGCTGCACACGCACCAGAGCTACCCGGTCGGCCACCTGGCGACCATGTACTGGATCGGGCTGTTGCCCGGTGACGTGCACCTGAACATCTCTTCGCCGGGCTGGGCCAAGCACGCCTGGAGCTGTTTCTTCGCGCCCTGGAATGCCGGGGCCTGCATCTTCATCTACAACTACGCGCGTTTCGATGCGCCGGGCCTGCTGTCGGTGCTGGAGCGCCACCGCGTGACCAGCCTGTGCGCCCCGCCGACGGTGTGGCGCATGCTGATCCAGGAAGACCTGGCGGCGCGGCGCGGGCGCCTGAGCCTGCGCGAGGTGATCGGTGCGGGCGAACCGCTCAACCCCGAAATCATCGAGCAGGTGCAGGCCGCCTGGGGCCTGAGCCTGCGCGACGGCTACGGCCAGACCGAGACCACCGCCCAGATCGGCAACCCGCCGGGCCAGCGGCTCAAGCCCGGCTCCATGGGGCGCCCCTTGCCCGGTTACCGGATCGACCTGCTCGACGTGGACGGCCAGCCCGCCAGCGAGGGCGAGGTGTCCTTGCCCCTGGCTCAGCGCCCGCTGGGCCTGATGGCCGGCTATCAGGGGAACCCGTCGCAGAACGAAGACGCCATGCGCGACGGGTACTACCACACCGGCGACATCGCGCAGCGGGATGCCGACGGCTACATCACTTTCGTGGGCCGTGCCGACGACGTGTTCAAGGCGTCGGACTACCGCATCAGCCCCTTCGAGCTGGAAAGCGCGCTAATGGAACACGAGGCGGTCATGGAAGTGGCCGTGGTGCCCAGCCCGGACCCGGTGCGCCTGGCGGTGCCCAAGGCCTACCTGATCCTGCGCCCGGGTGTTCAGGCCGGCCCCGAGCTCGCACAGGCCATCTTTGCGTTCTCGCGCGAACACCTGGCGCCCTACAAGCGCATCCGGCGGCTGGAGTTCGTCCAGGAACTGCCCAAGACCATCTCGGGCAAGATCCGCCGCGTGCAACTGCGCACCGAAGAGTCCCAACGGGTGGCGGCAGGGCAGCGCGGCGGCGGCGCGTTCCACGAAGAGGATTTTCCGGCGCGCCCGTAGCCGATCAGCCGCGCCGTTCGATCTGGCTTTTCAGCAGGTCGACCAGGGTGTCCGTGGGCGTCACGTCGGCGTATTTGCTCGCCATGTCGAACAGGTTGACCGCGTGCGAGGTTTGCGATCGGTCGTAAACAGCATCCTGTGGCACGACCACCTTGAAATTGAGCGCGCAGGCGTCCACCACCGTGGCGCGCACGCAGCCGCTGGTGGTGCAGCCGGTGACCACGACGGTGTCGACACCGAGGCTCACCAGGTAGCTCGTGAGAGCCGTGCCGTGGAAAGCGCTGGCCTGGAACTTCGGGATGGTGATGTCGCCTTCGCGCGGTGCGACCTCGGCGACGAAGGCATACGCCTGCTCCGGTACGTCCATCACACCGGGAACCTTGGTCTCGAACTGGCCGCGGTTGTGCGCTGACTTGTGCGCCACGTAGGGATACAGGATGGGCGCGTTGAGTTGACGGAACGTCTCGACCAGCCGCGCGATGTGAGGCACCGCCCGCCAGCCGTACTCGCCGCAGCTGGTGGGCAGGGTGAGAATGGCCTCCTGGATCGGCAAGGGCTGCTCGCCCATGGATCGGTATTGCACATCGATCACCAGCAGCGCCGGTCGTTTTCCGATGCCGCTGGGCATGCCCCAGCCAGACTGGCGGTAGATCGCTTGCTCTTCAGGAGGGATGACCCCGTCCCAAGGGCGCGCTTGAGGATCTGCAACGGTCATGTTCAGATCCCCACCGTGGTCGCGTCGTACGACACCAACCAGTCGTAGCGCTCGCGCACGGCCTGAGGCGCCCAGGCCTTCTGAATGTAGGGGCGTGCGGTCTCGATGCTTTGCAGCGCCGGGCTGTGGAACACATGCAGCATGTCGAGCGAACTGGCCTTGGTCTGGTTGGCGCGCGAAACACGGGCGGTGTCGTAGCGCCGCAGTGCGCCCGCCACGTCATCCGACGACTCGGCGAGGCAGCGCGCCAGCACGTAGGCATCTTCCATGGTCACGTTGACACCCATGCCCAGGTAAGGCGTCATCGAATGGCAGGCGTCGCCGACCAGCGTGACGTGTCCCTTGGACCAGGCCTCCAGCGGATCGCGCACGAAGAGACCCCAGCGGAACAGGTTCTCCGATTCGATGAACAGGTCCAGGATGTCCTGGTGCCAGCCCTCGAAATCCTTGAGCGCGTCGGCAAGCTCGCCGCGCTCCGACCACGATTCGGTCTGCCACATGTCGCTGTCGACCTGGGCCGAGAAGCTCACGAACTGCTCGCCGTTGCGCTGCACAGGGTAGGTGGTGACGTGCGCGGTCGGTCCGATCCAGGTCGAGGCCAGGGGCCTGCGGTGTTGCGGCTTGAGCCGCGACATCGCCGCGAGTCCGCGCCAGGCATTGGCACCGGTGTAGCGGGCCGGCGCCTCGCCGAAGAGGGACTGACGAACGCGCGAATGCGCGCCGTCGCAACCGACCACCACATCGCCCTCGACGAAACCTCCGCCGTCGAGCAACAGCCGCGCACGGCCATCGACCGTGTCAGCGCCCAGCGTGCGCACACCGAAATGCACCGCATCCGGCTTGAGAGCGATCACGGCCTCGAACAGCACGCGCTGCAGCTCGGCGCGCAGCACCTGGATCAGCGTGTGGTCGGCCTTGGAGGACTGGGTATCGCGGTTGTAGACCGAGTGTTCTTCGCCGGTCTTCCAATAGCGCACGACACGGTCCTGGGGCGGGAGGTTGATGGCTTCGACCGTCTTCTTCAGGCCCAGCGTGTCGAGCACCCTGCCTCCGTTGGCCGAGATCCACAAACCGGCCCCCACCTCGCGCAGCTCCGACGACTGTTCGTAGACGTCGACATCCATGCCCATCTTCAGCAGCGCCACGGCAAGCGTGAGCCCGCCCATACCAGCCCCCGCGATGATCACGTGAGGGCGCTTGTCTCGTTGTACCTTGTCTGTCATTGTTGCTCCGATGAAAAACGTTCTGGGTGGTGGGCGAGGTCCAGAATGGCCTCGATGATCTTGACGTAGCCGGTGCATCGGCAGAGGTTGCCGCGCAGGTAATGTCGAACGGTGTCCTCCGTCGGCCGGGGGTCGACGGCGAGCAGCGATTTCACGGCCAGGATCATTCCCGGCGTGCAGAAGCCGCATTGCAGTGCGCCATGGGCGATGAAGGCCCGCTGCACAGGGTCCAGTCGCCCGCCGGCGGCGACGCCTTCGATGGTGGTCACACTGCGCTCGTGCACATCGCTGCACAGCGTGGTGCAGCTGGAGGCGGGCATGCCGTCCACCAGCACGGTGCAGGCGCCGCACACCTGCACATCGCAGGAACGCTTGGTGCCTTTGAGGCGCAGGCGGTCGCGCAACACATCGATCAGCATGTCGCGCGGCTCGACGTCGACCGAGGTCGGCTGTCCGTTGAGCGTCATGTCCACGCGCGTGAGGGGAAATTCGTGGGAACTCGAATCGTTCATGTCAGGCAGGCCTCGATGGCGCGCTGGGCCAACACCTGGACCAGGTGGCGCTTGTAGTCCGCACCGCCGTGCAGATCGTCGTGTGCTGGGATGCGCGCGGCTTCGGCGGCCAGCACCGGTGCCAGGCGATTCCAGAGCTCGGTCGGCGGCAGGTCGGCGGGGAGGGCGTTCGCCGCGGTCTCCGTTTCGGGCAGTGGGATGGGCACACCGGTGATGGCGCCGGCCCACAGCGACAGGCGTTGCGGCCCTTCGGGGGACCAGACGGCGGCCACGCCCACGGCGGGGCGCTCGGTGTGTCCAAAGCAGCGGTAGGCCGATCGCGCACCGGGCGGCTGCGGCGGCACTTCGATGGCCACCAGGATTTCGTTTTCTTCGCGCGCCGTGGTGAATTCCCCCAGGTGGAACTCACGCGACGGCAAGGTTCGCGCCGTCTCGTGGCTCGCCAGCACCATGCGCGCGTCCAGTGCGCACAACATGGTGGGGGCATCGGCATGCGGTTCGGCGAAGCACAGGACCCCGCCCAGGGTGCCGGCCACGCGGACCCGGATGTTGGCCACGTTGTCGCTCAGCTCGGCATAGCCCGGCAAGAGCCGCTGCACGAGCGGATCGCGCGCGATGGCATGGTGGGTGGAGAGCGCGCCGATCACCAGCGTGCCGTCCTCGCGCACGTGGATGCGGCGCAGCTCCGGCACTTGCTTGAGGTCGATCACGTGGTCGTAGTGCAGCACGCGCGCCTTCAGCGCCACCAGCAGCTCCGTACCGCCGGCGTGAAACGTGGATTCATCGCCGTACACGGCCTTGAACGCCAGGGCGTCCTCCAGGCTCGTGGGGCGATGAAGTTCAAAACGGGCGGGGCGCATCAGTCCTCCCTCTGACCCAGTCCGGCCGCAACGCCCAGCAGCGGCGCCACCAGCCACCACCAGGGCGCCTGGCCCAGCAGGTGGGCGACATGCGCCACCGCAAAAGCGACCCCGACGCTCACGCCCACGCGGGGCCAGACCAGCACCAGTTCGACGCGGCGCGGTCGGGGCCGTGTCGCTGCGGTCGGCGCCACCGGTGCCGCGCCGGGTCGCGGTGCGACGGCGGTTCGCGCCTGAGGCTTGCTCGCGGTTGCCGCAGGCGCCTGGGCCGCGGAGGGTGCCGGTGCGGCCCCGAACGACGCCAGCTCGTCGCGCAGGCGTTTCTCGAATTCGGCGAACAACTCGTCCGAGCGCTTTTTCACCACCGGGTAGCCCAGCGCGGCCAATCGGCCCGCCACCTGCATCTGCGCGTCCACCGCGAGCCGGCATTGGCGCGGCTGCGTGTCACCCAGCTCTTCCAGATCCACCTTCATGCGCACGTCGATCGTGGTGCCGGTGAATTTGTCGCGACCGTTGGCGCTGAGCTCGACGTGCTTTTCAAGCACGTGCGATTCGAGCGCGATGCGCGTGGGCACCTCCAGTTTGAACGGGCCGATCTTCTGCTTCATCACCGCAGAGAATTCCTTGAGCGGCTCAACCTCGGTGACGTTCTCGCAGCCGGGGATCAACCCGGCGACACGCTGCACATCAAAGAAGATGGCCCAGAGTTGAGCGGCCGTCGCGGGCAGGGTGGCGTCGATCTTGAAATCCATGCAAGTCTCTCATTGGTTTTTGGTTTCGGCCTTGGCGGCCTGCAATGCGCGCCACACGCGCTCCGGCGTCAGCGGCAGCTCCTTGATGCGCACGCCCCAGCCTTGAAAGAGCGCGTTGGCCACGGCAGGGGCCACCGGGAGGATGGCGCCTTCGCCGCCTCCGCGCGCGCCGAACGGCCCGGGGCCGTCGCCGCTTTCGATCAACGTGGTGCCCACGTGCCGCGGCGCGTCTTCCATCGTCGGGACCTTGTAGTCGAACAGGGTGCCGTTGACGACCTGGCCGTCCTCGTACACGTACTCTTCGGACAGCGTGTGTCCCAGGCCCATGACCATGGCGCCTTCATCCTGGCCCTCGGCCGCCTTCCGGTTGATCACATGCCCCAGATCGGCCGCGCCACCCACGCGCGTCACACGGATGGCACCGGTGCCTTCATCGACTTCGATCTCGCAGGCGCCTGCGCCGGTTTCCCAGAACAGCGGTGCGAGCTTGAAATCGCCGTTGCGGGTGTTCGAGTTCACGCGGCCCACGCCCAGAAACTCGCCGGCGGCCATGCCATTGAAGCGGCGCAGCAGGTCGAGGATGGACACCGGCCCGTCCGGTCCTTCAACGCACCCCTCTCCCAGCTGGTACGCCTGCGGTGATCCGCCCAGCACCTGGGCTGCCGTTTCCTGCACCTGGCGCACGATGTCTTCGCAGGCCAGCTGCACGGCCAGGCCGATGATGACCGTCGAACGGCTGGCACCGGTGCCCCAGTCGTAGGGCGCCTGAAGCGTGTCCGGCTCGGCCACGGCGATCCTGCGCAACGGCTGCCCCAGGGCCTTGTGGGCGATGATGCGCAGCACGCCTCGGCTGCCCTGGCCAATCTCCACGGTGTTGGCCGACACGTTGATCGAACCGTCGGCACGCAAGCGCACGATGGCGCCGCCGACCGGGACGATGCCGGGATCGCTCACCCCCACCGCCACGCCTCGACCGCGGCGGCGCGTGTGCGTTGGCTCGGGCAGACGCTCCAGCGCTGCCACGGCTTTGCGCAGCGAGTTGCGCATATCGACATCGAGCGGGCGCAGGTCGGGCTTGATCGTCTGGCCCTTGTCGGCCATGTTGGCCAGACGGAATTCGACCGGATCGCGACCAAGCGCGGCGGCCATGATGTCCATCTGCGATTCGGTGGCCCACACCGCCTGCGGCCCGCCGATGGATCGGAAGGCTGCGCCGGGCACGGTGTTGGTGTACACCCCGACCGCCTCGAGCCGCAGGTTCGGGATGTGATACGGCCCGATGGCGCGGATGGCCGCCTTGATGGCAATGGCCGGGCCCGTGTCGGCGTACGCACCGCCGTTGAGAACGGCGCGGATCGACTTGGCCACGATGCGGCCCGCGCCGTCGACTGCGGTCTTGAGCGCGATCTCGGCGTCGAGTCGCCGGCAGGTCAGCATGGACTCTGCGATGGAAAGGCACACGCGCACCGGCGCGCGCGCCTTCCACGACAAAGCGGCCACCAGGGGGTCGATCTTCACCGACGCCTTGCCGCCGAAGCCGCCGCCGACATAGGGCGAGTGCACGCGCACGCAGGCCAGCGGCACGCCGAGGATTTCGGAACACACGCGCTGAATGGCGGTGGGCGTCTGGCCCCCGCTCCAGATCTCCAGCGATCCGGGTTTCCAGTGCGCCACGCACACATGGGGCTCCATCGCGTAGTGGAACACCATGGGGAAGGTGAAGGTGTCTTCAAAAACCCTCGCGGCGGTCGAAAAGGCCTGGTCGACATCCCCGCAGGCGTACTGCCACTGCTGGAAGATGTTCGTCCCCTCCACAGGCGTTGCTTCGCCGCGGAAGTAGTAGTCCTTGAGCCGGTCCATGTCGTCATGAACCAGCGCCGCGCCTTCGGCCATGGCCTCCTGGGCGGTGGTGGCATAGGGCAGGGTGTCGTAGTCGACGGTGATGGCGTCAAGCGCTTCTTCCGCCGTGCCTTCGTCCACCGCTGCCACGGCGGCCACCGGATCGCCCACGTAGCGGACCTTGTCCAGCGCGATCACGGGCCGATCGCGCAGCGAGAGGCCCCAGCGGATCTCGGTGCCTGGCAGGTCCTTCAGATCGTCACCGGTGAGCACCGCCACCACGCCGGGCATCGCCAAGGCAGCGCTGACATCGATGCGGCGGATGCGCGCATGGGGCACGGTGCTGCGCAGGATCTTCCCGTGCAGCATGCCGGGCACTTCCACATCACTGGCGTAGATCGCCGTGCCGGTGACCTTCTGCAGGTAGTCGGCGCGGGGTTCTTCGTGAAGCGCGAGAGGGAGAGTGGCGTGCATGGCGGCGTGAATCAATCCAGCGTGATGTCGGCGCGCGTGATCACGTCTTTCCACATCGTCGTCTCGCTCGACTGGCGCCTGGTCAGTTCCTCCGGCGAGCTGGAGGCCGGTTCGACGCCGACGGCGTGCAAGCGCTCCTTGACTTCGGCCGAAGCCATGGTCTTCGCGATCTGCGGCCCCAGCTTGGCGACCACGCTCTTGGGCATGCCGGACGGACCGTAGAGCGCAAACCACGTCACCGCCTCGAAGCCGGGGAGCACCGTTTCGGCCAGGGTGGGCACGGTGGGCAAGGCCTGGGCGCGCTTGGCGGTGGTCACCGCCAGCGCCTTGAGTTTGCCGGACTTGATGTGGCCGAGCACCGCCGGGCCTTGTTCAATGGCCATCACGGTGCGGCCGCTGATCAAGTCCACCACCATCGGGCCGCTGCCCTTGTAGTGCACGCTGAACGTGTCGACGCCGGCGCGCTGCTTGAACAGCTCCATGAACACGTGCTGCGAGGTGCCTTTGCCGGCCGAGCCATAGCCGAACTTGCCGGGGTTGGCCTTGAGATAGGCGATCAGATCCTGGATCGTGTCCACCGGCAGCGTGGCGGGCACCACGACATACGAGGGGTTCAGGCCCAGCAACGAAATCGGCTCCACGCGTTGTGCGACCTCTTTCATCCGCTCGTTCAGCTGGGGGAGCACGGAGAACATCGACGACGCACCGATCAGCAGCGTGTGGCCGTCGGCCGGCTGGCGAGACACATGGTCCGCGCCGATCATGCCGGACGCCCCCGCCTTGTTGTCGACCACCGTGGGCTGGCCCCACTCGGCCAGGCCGTTGGCCACCGAACGCGCATACAGGTCGGTGGCACCGCCGGGTGGGTAGGGCGCCACGATGGTGATGAGCTTGCTGGGGTATGCCTGGGCTTGAACGCCCGTGGCGGCGAGGGCAAGGCCAGCACCACAGAGGGCCAGCGCGAATTTTTTCCATGGGGACATGCGGAAACTCCTGAAAGGTTGAGGCCAAGAAGTCTTCGATATTCTGTTTGAGGGAACATCGTTCTGCTGAAGAGAACCTTATTTTGTACAGCAGCACGGCATAATGTCAAGCAGAATGTTTGCCAATCCCTTGCTCGTTCATGACCAAAGACCCAGAGAGTGATCCGAAGCCAGGTGGTGTCGCTGCTGTCGAGCGCGCATTCGCCATCCTCAATGCCTTTCAACCGGGCGACGCCTCGCTGCCGCTGAACGAACTCGCGCGGCGCACGGGGATGTACAAGAGCACGATCCTGAGGCTGATCACCACGCTGGTGCAGGAGCACTGCATCGTGCGGCTGGACGACGGCAGCTACCAGCTCGGCTCCATGCTGCTGCACTGGGGCGGCCTGTACCAGGCGGCGCTTCGCCTAGACGACCATGTGCCGCCCATCCTGCGCCGGCTCGCTCAGGAAACCGGTGAGGGGGCCTCGTTCTTCACCCGAGAGGGGTCGCTGCGCGTGTGCCTGTTCCGCGTGGACTCTTCGCGCTCTGTTCGCGATCACGTGCACACCGGTGATTTGCTGCCGCTGGACAAGGGGGCCGCGGGCCGTGTGCTGGCCGGCTTCGACCGCGCGCTGGTGGATCCGGCCCAGTTTCCGTCTCAGCCCCTGATCGCGACCGTGGGTGAGCGTGAGCCCGATATCGCGGCCATTGCCGCGCCCGTCTTCGGGCCCCAGGGCAGCCTGCGCGGCGCCTTGGCCATTTCCGGACCGGCCATGCGCTTTTCCATCGACCTGGTGCCCGGCATGTCGCAGGCCCTGCTCAAGGCGGCATCGGAGCTGACGCGCCGCCTGGGCGGCGACTCGACCCTGCTCGACCGGGCCGAGTCGATCAACATGATCTCCCGGCCAGCCGTCTGAGCCTGTCCGCCCGGGGCGTTGTCAGGCCCTGTCGCTGTCGACGCGCATCGCCGGATGGATGACGTCACCCTCGCGCAGGATCTGAACATCGTCCAGCCACAGGTTGCAGCGGCGCAGCGGCAGATCGAGGTGGCAGGCGGTGTCGTTGGTGCCGCCGAGTTCGAGATTCGGACCCAGCGAGAACAGCACGTTGCCGTAGAAGGACAGCGCGTTCATCACATGCTCCATCGGCAGCTGGCGAGTGACCGAGAACTGGTACCAGCGCGCTTTCTCGTTCAATCCCCAGCCGATGTGCGAGATGGCGTAGGCGCGGGGATCATGGAAGCTGTCGATGTAGCTCTTGATCAGTTGCGCGTCCATGCCTTCGCCCTGGATGTCCACCACCATCCCCTGGCGAATCTCCAGCGTGACCGGTGACTGCACGTACTGCTTGAAGGCGCACAGGATGTCGCCCGGCTGCAGCACCACGCGGCCGTCCACCGCGCCGTCGTTGCCCTGCGTGAAGGCGAATCCCGAAGGGAAGTGGTCCCAGCGGCCGGGCTCGCGGGTGTAGCCGTACTCCGAAATCACGGGGTACTGGCCCAGCCGGTACGTGACATCCGTGCCTGCATCCGACGTGATGCGCATGCGCGTGGCCTTCTCCAGCAGGCCCTTGGCGTGCTCCACGCGACGCGCCAGGTCTTCTGTGGGGAACATCTGCTTGAGCACGTGAAACGGTTCCATCACGCGCAGAATGCGCACGCCCGCGGCCTGGATCTCGGCTTGCTCGCGCGAGAACAGCAGACCCACCATGTCGATCACCATGCTGGCCGACTTCAGCGTTTGCATCGCCAGGGCGTTGCCCACCAGCGGATGGCGCCCTTGAACCCCGACCGCGTTGTGCTGCGCCCGCCGGACGTTGAGGTTGAAGGTGCGGGCACCCAGGGCCTCCGCCGCCGCCATGAAGGCCTGGGCGTGGTCCTTCCACTCATCCTCCGCCGTCAGCACCACGACGGTTTCACCGGGCTTGACCGCGCAAAGTGTGAGCTCGCGCGTGAACAGCTCCAGCATTTCGACATCCAACATCAATGTTCTCTCCTTGTGATCACGAGCGATCGTGGCGTTCCAGGGTTTCAATCAGAAGGCGGCAGAAGGCCTCCGGGTTCTCGGCCTGCATCTGGTGGCCGACGCCGGCGAGGCGCACGGCGTGAAGCGCGGGGCGCCGGCTGCGCATGTCGTCCACGTCGGTGTCGGCGACCACACCGCCTTCGCCCGCGCAGATCAGCGAGATGGGCAGCTCGCTTTGCGCGAGGTCGGCAAACATGTCCTGGCCATGGAAATCCTCGTTGGCGGCGAAGACCGCACGCTCATCGCAGGTGGACAACCACTCGGCGCGCAATTGCTGCAGCGCTTCGGGCCACGGCGTTGCCGTGCTCGCACGCAATGCCGCTGCCGCTTCGCCGCGCTGTGCAGCACGCAGCAGCGCCAGCGTGCGTGCCAGCGGCACGGGGTAGGGGCGACGGCCTGGGCCGCTGGTGGGTGGGTCCAGAAGGACCAGGGAATGCAGTCGCCCGGCGGCCTGTGCGGCGGCCCGCAAGGCGATGCGCGCGCCCATGGAGTGACCGATGACGATGGGCTGCGGCGCCAGGCCGAGAGCTTCCACGAAAGCGATCAAATCCTGTGCGCACGCATCCAACCCATAGTCCAGGTGCGGGCCCGACTCGGAGAGGCCGCGCCCTCGCACGTCCAGCACGTGGCAGTCGAAACGCGGCACCAGCCGCTCACCCACGTGTGTCCAGAGCGCGGCGGGACTCACGATGCCCGGCACGATGACCACAGGGCGCCCTTCACCCGGGAAGTGCAGGTAGTGCTGGCGGATGCCGTTGGCTCTGACGTGTCCGCCATTTGCGGGACTCATGGGCTTTCCGATGCATGAATGAGAGAGAATGTTTTATTCTGCTTGAGAGAATATCGTTTTGTCAAACAGAACAAACTGAAGGAAGGGCCACATGGCCGCGTATCAACCGCTTACAATTCGCGCGTTGGTGCTCGCGGCGTGGTTCACATGCCGCAGTTCAACGGGAAGCAGGAAGAGGCCAAGGCATTCTGCGCTGGACCACCCCAGCCACGATGCGCCGACGCATCCAACCTGCGCTGCCCCCGCAACGGTCAAACGGACGAAAGCCCCGCCCTTTCAGCATTCATCACACAGCCACTGGACGCCTTGAACAAGCGACTGGGAAGGCGATGCATGCAGCTCCGTCAGCCCGGATACCGGCCAACAAGGTGAGCGCGCACGCTGCATCGGCAGCCACCGCGCTCGTTATCGTCCAGCGCCGGCGGGGATGCCGGCAAGGACTGCTTTGTGACTTGCTTTCCTCATGAAAACCGTACCTCGTGCGCGCGTTGCCGCGCTTCCGCTGGCCATTGCCACAGCCTTCCCTTGTCTTCTTTCCAGCGCCACGGCCTGGGCCCAGACGTCCGACACGCCCTCGCTGGCGACCGTCACCATCACCGAAGAGCGCGGTGTTGCCACACCGCTGGTGAAGCCTTCCACCGCCGGCAGCCGGCTGGAGCTGACACCTTTCGAGACCCCCGCCAGCATCGCCATCGTGCCGGGTGAACTCGTCCGCGCGCTGGGCACGACCTCGGTCATCGAGGCCAAGACGCTGGCCCCCGGCATCAGCTCGGCCAACAGCCCGGGCAACGGCGGCAACGTGCTCAACGCCCGCGGGTTCACCGGGACCAACTCGGTCAAGCAGCTCTACAACGGCCTGGAGCTCAACAACGCCGGCGGCGTGGTGAGCTTTCCCTTCGACCCCTGGAACGTGGAGCGCATCGAAGCGCTGTACGGCCCGGCATCGGTGCTGTACGGCGCCGGCGCCATCGGCGGTGCCGTCAACGTCGTCAGCAAGCGGCCGGACCCGACGAAGTCCTCGCACGAGATCGGCCTGGGCATCGGTTCCGACAACTCGCTGCACGAGGCCCTCAGCAGCACCGGGCCGCTGGGCGGCGGGTTCTCCTACCGCTTCGACCTGAGCCACCGCCGTTCGGACAACTGGGTGGACCGCGGCCAATCGGACACGCTGGCGGTGTCCGCCGCTTTGCGCTTCGATGCCTCGCCCGACCTGAACTTCGTGCTGGCCACCGACCACGGCCGCCAGAAGCCCATGCACTACCTGGGCACACCGGTGTTCAATGGCGCGCCCGTGCCCGGCACCGAGACGAAGAACTACAACATCGCCGACAGCGATCTGTTCTTCCAGGACAAGTGGATCACGCTGGACACCGAGTGGAAACCATCGACCGGCATCACGGTGCGCAACACGCTCTACAACATGGAGCACAACCGCCGCTACCGCGACGTGACCGTGTTCACCTACCAGCCGACGACCGCCACGGTGCGGCGCTCCAGCTACCGCGACATCTCCTACTCACTGCAGACCCAGCGCGGCGTCAACACCTACGCCACCTTCAAAGGGGAGGTGGCCGGCATGAAGAATGAGTTCCTCGCCGGAGTGCAGGTCGAGCGCAGCTTCTACGACCGTTTCGACAACAACCGTGGTGGTGCCACTGTGGTGGACGCGCTCAACCCGGTGCCGGGGCAGTACCGGCAAGGGTGGTTGGGCGAGTCCATTCCGATGTACTACCTGAAGCTCGACAAGGTGGGCGTCTTCCTGGAGAACCGCCTGACGCTCAACCAGCGCTGGTCCGTCGTGGCGGGACTGCGCAGCGACAGCTACCGCACCGAGCGCGAAGACCGCCAGGTGAATCGCATCACCCACGGAAAGGTCAGCGGCACCAGCGGCAGCCTGGGTGTGGTCTTCCATCCCGTGCAGGATGTCGCGCTGTACGGACAGATCGCCACGGCGCAGGACCCGGTCACCTCGCTGGCCAGCATCGGCGCAAACCAGCAGGGCTTTGGCCTGTCGCAGGGTCGGCAAGTGGAAATCGGCCTGAAGCAGGCCCTGTGGGGCGGTCGCCTGGAGTGGACGCTGGCGGCCTACCACCTGGTCAAGAAGGACCTGCTCACCGCCAACCTGGCCAACCCCACGATTCAGGAGCAGGTCGGCCAGCAGTCCTCGCGCGGCATCGAGGCGTCCGTGGCCACCCGCCTGGGTGCCTGGCGCTTCGAGGCCAACGGCACAGTGCTGGACCCGAAGTTCGATGATTTCAAGGCTCAGGTCGGCAGCGCCACGCGGCAACTGGCAGGTCTTGTGCCGATGACCGTGCCCAAGCGCGCGGCCAATGTCACGGCCTTCTGGGACTTCGCGCCGCAATGGACCGCCCGCACCTCGCTGCAGTACGTGGGTCAGCGTTTCGTGAACAACACCAACACCGCCTCGCTGCCGTCCTACACCGTCGCCAACGCCGGCGTGAACTGGCGCGCCATGCGCGGCCTGACGCTGGATCTGCGCGTGGACAACCTGTTTGACAAGTCCTACGCCACGCAGGGTTCGGAGGTGCAGTGGATTCTCGGCCGCCCGCGCACGGTGTGGCTGTCCGCCACCTATGCGTTCTGAGCCATCCCTGCGACCGGGGCGGCGGTCGCTGCTGCTGGCTGCGGGCGCCGCCGCCTTGCTGCCCTCGCGGACGGTGGCGGCGCAGGGCAGCGCGACGACCATCACCGACGACCTGGGTCGCCGCGTCACGCTGAGCTTGCCGCTCAGGCGCGTCGTGGTCTTCAACCGGTACACCACCGAGTTCATCCGCGCCATCGGCGCCATGCCGGCGGTGGTGGGCGTGGACTTCGACGGCGGGAAGTTCCCGGACTACTGGCCCGGCGTGACGCGGGACATGCTGGCCGGCAGCGGCCAGTCCCAGGTGAACTTCGAGGCCATCGTGGGCATGCGGGCCGATGCCGTCTTCATGCCGCGCAACAGCGACTGGAAGAAGACGGCCCAGGTGTTGCAGGCTTTCGGCATTCCGGTCGTTGTTGTCACGGGCTGGGATCTGCTCAAACACGAGTGGAATGTCGCCCTGCTGGGCCGGCTGTTCGGCCGGCCCGAACCGGCACGGCGCCTCAACGCCTTTTACCGCCACTGGCGCGATGCGCTGCGCACCCGGCTGCAGGGGGCCGAGCCCCGGCGCGTGTATTTCGAGGAGGTCGGTGACTACAAGACCGCGCTCCAGGGTTCCGGGTGGCACGACATGATCGAGGCCGGGGGTGGGCAGAACGTGTTCGGCGACATCCAGCTGCCCGGGGGCACGTCCGCGCGCGGCAACGTGCAGAACTTCGAGGTGGATCCGGAAGAGGTGCTCGCGCGCCGGCCCGAAGCCATTGTCAAGCTGCAACCCGGCCAGTACCTGCCGCACCCGCGCGCCTTCTCGGTCGAGCTGTTGAACCAGCTCGCAGCCCGCCCCGGCCTGCAGGCATCGTCCGCGGTTCGCGAAGGGCAGGTGTACCACCTGAGCTACTACATGGCTTCGGGCTGCTCCAAGATCACCGGGGCGCTGCAGATCGCGCAGTGGCTGCACCCGCAGCGCATGCAGGGCATCGACCCTGAATCGGTGATGGGCACCTGGCTGCACGACTTCCAGGGCGTGCCACCGCAACGCGGCTATGCCTATTCCCTGAAGGGAGTGCGGCCGTGAACGTGTCGGCGCTGCAGCGGGACATCGCGGTTCTGCGCGCCAGCCGCTGGCGCGTTGCACTGCTGGCCGCGCTGGCGCTTCTGGGCGCGGCCCTGGCATCGCTGAGCCTGGGCGTGCAGGCGCAATCGGCCCGGTCGGTGCTGACCGAACTGCTGTCCCTGCTGCCCGGGCTCGACGCCTTGTCGAATCCAGGCCCCGCGCGCGAAGTGCTGCTGCAACTGCGCCTGCCGCGCACGGTGATGGCGCTGGTCTGCGGTGCGGGCCTGGCCATGGCCGGTGTCGCCATGCAGGGCATCACCCGAAATCCGCTGGTCAGCCCGTACACCCTCGGCATTTCGCCCGCGGCCGCGTTTGGCGCGTCCATCGCCATCTTGCTGGGCTGGAACACACTGCCTGGCACAGGTGCCTACTGGACGGTGGGCATGGCCTTCTTTGCCGCCCTAGTCTGTGCGGTGGGCGTGCTCGGGCTGGCGGCGCTGCGCGGTGTCAATGCCATCGTGCTGGTGTTGGCCGGCGTGGCCTTCACCTATCTCTTCGGCGCGCTCACCGCCACGCTGCAGTTCTTTGCCAGCGAGCAGCAGCTGGCCGCCATCGTGCACTGGACCTTCGGCTCGCTCAATGGCCGCAGCTGGCACGAAGTGATGGTGGCCGGTGGGGTGTGGCTGCTGTGCGCGCCGGTGCTGCTGGTGCATGCGGGCGCGCTCAATGCATTCAGCGCGGGTGGCGACGATGTGGCGGCGTCGCTGGGCGTCGCGGTGGCGCGCACGCGCATCGCGGTCACGCTGGCCGCGGTGTTGTCGAGCGCGGCCATCGTCAGCTTCACCGGTGTGATCGGCTTCGTGGGTCTGGTGGCACCCCACATTGCGCGCCTGCTGATCGGCGGCGACCACCGGGCCCTGTTGCCGTTCGCCGCCCTCGTGGGCGCCTTGCTGGTGCTGCTCGCCGACATGGCGGGGCGCCTGCTGTTCGCTCCCGTGGTCGTGCCGGTGGGCATCGTGGTGGCCTTCGTCGGTGTGCCGCTCTTCCTGCACCTGCTGCTGACGCGGCGCAACGAGATGGCCTCATGAGCACCACGCCCCTGGTCCTGGCCGAGAGTCTTCGCAGCCGCTATGGCCGCCGTGGAACGCCGGAGGTTCTGCAGGGCATCGGTTTCTCGCTGGCCGTCGGCGAGGTGCTGGGTCTCATCGGTCCCAACGGTTCGGGCAAGAGTTCGCTGCTCAAGTGCCTGGCCGGGTTGCGCCCACTGACCGACGGCCGGCTGGCGCTGCAAGGGCGGCCATTGGCGGCCTACACCCGAGCCGAACTCGCCCGCACCGTGGCTTACGTGCCGCAGCACACCGGCCCGACCATGTCGCTGCGTGTGCTGGACATGGTGATGCTGGGTCGCTTGCCGCACCGGGGCCGCACCTCACCGGCCGAAGACCAGCGCATTGCCTTGGCCGCCATCGAGCGCCTGGCGCTGGAGCCGCTGACCTTGCGGCACTTCAGCGACCTCAGTGGGGGAGAGCGCCAACGGGTGCTGATGGCCCGGGCCCTGACCCAGCAAGGCCGCCTGCTGCTGCTCGACGAACCCACCAGCGACCTGGATCTGCGGCACCAGCTGACGACCTTGCAGACGGTCCGCGACCTGGCCGACCACGGCGGCGTGGGGGCGGTCATCGCGATCCACGACCTCGCCCTGGCCGCGCGTTTTTGCGACCGGCTCCTGATGCTGCGGGGTGGCCGGCTGCTGGAGGCGGGGCCATCCACCGACGTGCTCACCCCCGCCAACATCGAGGCGCTGTTCGATGTCGGTGCACGCGTCGGCACCGACGCCGGCCTGACCTACGTGATTCCGACCACGCCATGAACACCACCTCCCAACCACAGCGCGTGGCCATCCTGCTGGCCAAGGCATCGATCACCGGCGCAGCCGGCCGCGAAATGGAAGAGCTCGCCCAGCACGCCCTGACGAACACCTGTTTCGACAAGGTCGTGCACGCGTTCAGCGAACAGGGCAGTCCAAGCCTGCGTGAGGTGCTGGAAGGATTGAGCGATTCGGCATCCGTGACGGAAATTCTCATCGTGCCGTGCATGGTGCCCATGGAGCCCGGGTTCAAGACCTGGATCACCGGTGCCGTGCAACGCTGGCAACGTGAGCGAGGGGCGAGAGGAGGGCGCGCCCTGCCAGGTGTGTCGATCGCCCAGGCGCCGAGCCAGTCCGCCGCGGTGGCGGTTCTGCTGCAGGCGCTGCTCGAGGGCCCGGCCAGCGCGATCGCGGCGGGGCAGGGTGCCATCGCGACAGCGGGTTCGGTGATTCCACCGCAGAAGCGGCGCGTGCTCGTCTGCCAGGGCGGGCCGTGCAATCACGCGGGCGCTGCACTGGTCTGGGGTCATCTACGCAACGAACAGAAACGGCTGGATCTGCGCACCACCGGCGACGGCATGATGAGCGCTCGCACGAGTTGCCTCGGTCCGTGCAACCTTGCCCCCGTGGTGCAGGTGTTTCCCGAAGGCACCTGGTACGGCGGGGTCGATGAGGCCGGCGTGGACCGCATCATCTCGGGGCACCTGCTGCAGGGCCGGCCCGTGCCGGAGCTGGCGTATGCGGTGACACCAGAGAAGCAGGTCTTGCGCGCAAGCATCCCGCCAGAGGGTGTCACGGATGCGCATTGACCTGGCCGGTTGGACCCGGGAGGCCACGCGCGGCGATCCGAGGGCGTTCTTTGCGCTGTTCGAGACCGCCGACCAATTGGGCTTCGACGGCGTGTGGTTCAGCGAATTCCGCCTGGCTTCGCCGGATTGGCCTTATCCGTCGCCATTGCTGTTGGCCGCGGCCTTGCTGGCCAGGACCGAGCGGCTGCGTGTCGGCACCGCCGTGCTGGTCTTGCCCTTGCATCGGCCGCAGTTGCTGGCCGAAGAGCTGCAACAGCTGGCGTTTCAGAGTGGTGGACGAATCGATGTCGGGCTGGGTCGGGGCACCGATGCCGCCACGCTGGGCGCACTGCGGATCGCACCCGACGAGACGCGGTTCCTGTTCGAGCAGGCGTGCAAAGTCTTGCAAAGCGGACCCCATCCGCCGCTGTACATCGCCGGATCGACCCCGGAGAGCATCGGCTTTGCCATTCAGCGCGATCTGCCGTTGCTGCTCAGCCTGGAGCCCCCCGAGGCGCGCCAGCTGGCCCATCTCGACGCGATCGCAGGCGATGCGGCACCCGGTTTGCGTGCACGGTCTTCCTTGGCGCGGTACGTCTGCATCGCCAGGACCAACGCCGAGGCCAGGGAACAACTTGAACAGCTCTGGCCTCGCTTGTACGAGCGCCGCGTGTACTTTGCCGGCCAACGGGGCGTGAAAGCCAGCGAGGTGCCGCCCATCGACACCGCGCGGGCGTTGCAGGCGCAATTCGTCTGGGGAGACCCCGAGCAGTGCCATGCGCAGATGGCCGCACTCCATCAACGCACCCGGATCGACAACCTGCGCTGTGTGTTCAATGCCAATGGCTTGCTGGACAACGCTTGCGCCATGGAAGGGATGCGGCTTTTTGCCAGAGAGGTGCTTCCCGTCGCGCGATCTCTTTAACTTTACATAATATACATCGTGGAATATTTAAGAGATCCCATCGTCCGATGAGATTCCGCTCAGCTGGCCACCGCCAGGATGACATCCGATGCTTTTACCAGCGCCGTCACCGTCACGCCCGTGGCCAGCCCGAGTTCGCTCACCGCGCCCTGGGTGACGATGGCCACCACGTTCAAACCGTCCTCGGTCTTGAGCGTGACTTCCGCATTCACCGCACCCGGCGCGATGGCGTGGACCGTGCCTTCGATGCGGTTGCGTGCCGACACCTTGGCGCCTTGCAGGTCCGTGGCCAGCAACACCGACGACGCCTTGACCAACACGACCACCGGCAGCTCCGTCTTGAGCCCCAGCGTCTGCGTGCTTTCGCGGGTGATGATCGCGGCCAGCCGCTGCCCGCCGGGCAAGGTCACCTCGACCTCGTCGTTGACGGCGCCCGACCGCACCGCCGTGACTTTCCCGATCCATTGGTTGCGTGCGCTGGTCTTCATGTTCAGTACCTTCAGAATGGAAAACTCCTGGTCCAGATCCATGGCCCCCTGGTCCAGGAGTTCGACAAAGCGCTGGTGGATCGCATCCACCTTTTCATAGCGCTCGATCAGCAGACGGCCATGTTCGGTCAGGCGGGTCGAACCGCCGCCCTTGCCACCGACGGCGCGCTCGATCAAAGGCGTCCGCGAAAGCTCGTTCATCCGGTTGATCGCGTCCCAGGCGGCCTTGTAGCTCATCCCGAAAGCCTTGGCCGCTTGCGTGATGGAGCCGTGCTTGTCGACCGCGCGCAGCAAGGCCACGCGGCCATGGCCCCCCAGGCTGTCGCCCCCCACAGAGATCCAGATCGATCCGCGGACATCGAGTCGATCGCCACCTTTGCGCCGCTTGGTCACCATGTCCGTACCCTCTCCACGACCTTGCCGCCGTCGATGCAGATCACCTGTTCCGCCAGACAGTTCACGTCGTCGTCGTCATGCGTGATCAGCAGCATCGGCAGCTGGAGCTCGATCTGCAGGGCCTTGAGTTCGTTTCTCAGGCGCTCCCGCAGCCCCTTGTCCAGGGCCGCGAAGGGTTCATCCAGCAACAAGGCGCGTGGGTCGGTGACCAGCGCCCGGGCCAAGGCGGTGCGCTGCCGCTGCCCGCCGGAAATCTGGTGGGGGTAGTGCCCGGCCACCGATTCGAGGTGGAACGACGAGATCCAGCGGTCCACGCGCTCGTCCCTGACGGCCTTGTTCGGGTTCGTCCAGCCGCGGCGCAAGGCAAAGGCCACGTTCTGGACGACGGTCAGGTGAGGAAACAGCGCGTATTCCTGGAACACGTAGGCCAGCCGCCTTTCCTGCGGCGTGGCGACCTTGCCCTGAGCGGTGTCGCAAAGCACCTGCCCTGCCACCACCACCCTCGCCTCCTCCGGTGTGCCGAGGCCGGCGATCATGCGCAGCGTCTGGGTTTTGCCGGCCCCCGATGGGCCAAAGATCACCACGCGCTGCGCGGCGGTGCGGAAGTCCACATCGAGCTCGAACTGTGAGCCCCCTTGGCGCAGGCGCTTGCGCAGCCTGACATCCCAGGTCATGGTCGAATGCTCTGTGTCGGTATCGCCGTCCATGCGAGAGGATGCCACGGCGTGGGCAAGCGGTGTGTCTCGGTACATGTCAAGCCCGCGCGGCCACGCGGCCCGGCACCAACCGCCCTGCGCTCAGCAGGACTGCCATGCAGGTGATCGACGTCACCGCCACGAGGAAGTTCGCTGTGTGGTCCTGCCCGGCCTGCACGGCTTCGTAGACTGCGATGGAAAGGGTCTGTGTCTTGCCCGCGATGCTCCCGGCCACCATCAGCGTGGCGCCGAACTCGCCCAGCGCCCGGGCGAACGACAACAGCAGACCGGCGAGAATGCCGCGCCATGCCAGCGGCAATGACACCCGGAAAAACACCGCCCACTCGTTGACGCCGAGGGTTCGGGCGGCATCCTCCAGTTGCGGGTCCACCGTTTCAAACGCCGCGCGCGCGGCCTTGAACACCAGCGGGAAGGACACGATGGTGGCCGCGATGATCGCCGCCGGCACCGTGAAGATCAGGCGCAGGCCGAAGTGTTCGAGCAACCACGCGCCGAGCACGCCGTGGGTGCCGATCACCACCAGCAAGTAGTAGCCCAGCACCGTGGGTGGCATCACCATGGGCAGCGTCAGCGCGGCGTCCAGCACCTCGCGGCCGGGGAAGCGCCACCGCGCCAGTGCATAGCCCACGCCCACACCCAGCAGGAGGTTGATGGCCGTGGCCCAACCCGCCACCTTGAGCGTGAGGGCCAGCGGTATCCAGGCTTCTGCCACGGTGCGATCCGATCCCGGGAATCAGGGCTTGCCGAACCCGTATTTGCCGAGGATGGCCTGTGCCGGCGCGGTGAAGAGAAAGTCGACGAACTTCGCCCCTTCTGCGGCATTGGGGCCGGCAGGCAGCGGCGCCACAGGGTACAGAATGGGCTTGGGGGTCGGCACGGTGAACGCGACCTTGACCTTGTCCAGCATGATGGCGGCGTCCGTCGAATAGACGAAGCCGGCATCGACCTCCCCTCGCGCCACGTAGTCCAGCGCCTGGCGCACGTTGGTGGCACCGATCATCTTGGGTTCGATCGCCCCCCAGAGTTTGGCACCCTCCAGCACGCTCTTCGTGTAGCGGCCCACCGGCACGCTCGCGGGGAGACCGATCGCGATGCGGGCATAGGTCGACTGGGCGAGATCATTGGTCGATTTCGGCACATTGGCGCTGGCGCTGGGCACGATGACCACCAGCGCGTTGGACACAAAGTTGCGCCGCTGGGCCTCCTTCACCAGACCCTGCGATTGCGCCTGGTCCATGGTTTCCTGGTCGGCGCTGGCGAAGACATCGGCCGGAGCGCCTTTGGCAATCTGCTGCAGCAAGGCGCCCGAGGCGGCAAAGTTCAGTTGCACCTTGGTGCCGGGATTCGCGGCCTCGAACAAGGGCGCGATTTCGCGAAAGGCGTTCGTCAGGCTGGCCGCGGCCGAGACCGTGACGTCGGCCGCGTGCGAGGCCATGGCGAAACCGGCGGCCAGAACGAAGGTCAGGGATCGGGTGGCGAAGGTTTTCATGGGCGTCTCATGGAAGGTGGTGAATCGCAATATCCAAGTATATACAGCGATGCATCTGTTTTCCTGCAGCATGTTGATTTTCAAAGGATATCTCTCTGCCCTATCGCAGTATCCCCACCGGAATTTTGCCTTCGCGCGAGCACAAAAAAACCCGGGCCACTTTTCAGTGGCCCGGGTTTTGTGAAAGCGTGGGGCGCCCCAGGCGCCCAGCGCATCAATCCTCGACGAAGGCTTCTTCGCGCTTCTTCTTGATCGACGGCAACAGCACGATGAGCAGCAGCATCACGGCCACGGCCAACAGCGATGCCGAGATCGGGCGGGTCACGAAGACCGACCAGTCACCGCGCGAGATCAGCAGGGCGCGGCGCAGGTACTCTTCCATCATCGGCCCCAGGATGAAGCCCAGCAGCAAGGGGGCGGGTTCGCAGCCCAGCTTGATGAAGATGTAGCCGATCACACCGAAGGCGGCGACCATCCAGATGTCGAAGCTGTTGTTGTTGGTCGAGTACACGCCGATCGCGCAGAACAGCACGATGGCCGGGAACAGCCAGCGGTAAGGCACGGCCAGCAGCTTGATCCACATGCCGATCAGCGGCAGGTTCAGGATGATCAGCATGGCGTTGCCGATCCACATCGAGGCGATCAGGCCCCAGAACAGTTCGGGGTTGCTGGTCATGACCTGCGGGCCCGGCTGGATGTTGTGGATGGTCATGGCACCGACCATCAGCGCCATCACGGCGTTGGGCGGAATGCCCAGCGTGAGCAGCGGGATGAACGAGGTCTGCGCACCGGCGTTGTTGGCCGACTCGGGACCGGCCACGCCGCGGATGTTGCCCTTGCCGAACGGGATCTCACCGGGCTTGAGCTTGACCTTCTTCTCGATCGTGTAGGCGGCAAAGGCCGACAGCAGTGCACCACCGCCGGGCAGGATGCCCAGCGCCGAACCCAGCGCCGTGCCACGCAGGACGGCGGGCAGCATGTGCTTGAAGTCTTCCTTGGTCGGCATCAGGCCGTGCACCTTGTCGGTGAACACCTGGCGCTCGCCTTCGGGGTGCGACAGGTTGTGGATGATTTCGCCGTAGCCGAACACACCCATGGCGATCACGACGAAGCTGATGCCGTCGGTGAGTTCCGGGATGTCGAAGCTGAAGCGGGCCACGCCCGAGTTCACGTCGGTGCCCACCAGGCCCAGCAGCAGGCCCAGCACGATCATGGCCAGCGCCTTGACGAGCGAACCCGAAGCCAGCACCACGGCGCCGATCAGACCCACGATCATGAGCGAGAAGTACTCGGCGGGGCCGAAGCTCAAGGCCACTTCGGTCAGCGGCGGCGCGAAAGCCGCCAGCACCAAGGTACCCACGCAACCCGCGAAGAACGAGCCCAGGCCGGCAGCGGCCAGCGCGGGGCCCGCGCGACCCTTCTTCGCCATCTGGTGGCCGTCGATCACGGTCACCACCGACGACGATTCGCCCGGGAGGTTGACCAGGATGGCGGTGGTGGAGCCGCCGTACTGCGCGCCATAGTAGATACCGGCCAGCATGATCAGCGCGGCCACCGGCGGCAGGCCGTAGGTGGCAGGCAGCAGCATGGCGATGGTGGCAACCGGGCCGATGCCGGGCAGCACGCCGATGAGGGTGCCCAGCAGACACCCCACCAGCGCGTACAGGATGTTCTGGAAAGTGAAGGCGACGCCGAAGCCCAGCGTCAAGTGGTCAATGAGTTCCATGAAAAGAGTCTCCGGATCAGGCGGTCAGGAAAGCAGGCCACACCGGGAACTGCAGATTCAGTGCGTAGACGAAGGCGAAGTAGCTGCCCGCCGCCAGGATGGTGGCGAGGATCACCGACTCCTTGAGGCTGGAGCCGGGGCGCGCGTAGCCAGCAACGATGACCAGCGCGTAGATCGCGACGATCAGGCCGAAGGCCGGGAAGCCCACCGAAGGGAGGCCGACCAGCAGCATGCCGAACACCAGGTTGGCACCGATGATGAAGCCCAGGGGGCGCCAGGCGGCTTTGCCGATGGGGTCACCATCGGTGGCCTTGCTCTTGAACGACTGGAGTGTCACCAGAACGCCAAGAATCGCGAGCACAATGCCCAGCAACAGGGGGAAGTAGCCGGGGCCCATGCGGGCCGCGCTGCCTACCGTGAAGTTGGTCGCGCCGATGGCAAACGTGATGCCAACGATCGTGAACATGAGTCCAGAAAAAAAGTCCTTTTGGCTTGCCAATTTCACGGCATCTCCTCAATTTGTGGGTGTCGGGGGCGATTTTGATGCGGCTGCGCCATTTGGCGCATGTGGGTTACACCTACTTCGGGCCTCTTGAGCCAGAAGTCTGCGAACCGCTGACGCGGCTTCACCACTTACCTTTGGGTTGCTGGGCGCGCACAAAGCCCGCAATGATATCGGCGGAAGCCTGCCGATTGGCCTTCCGGGCAAAATCAATCGCATTCAGGCCCTGCTCGTTCTTGAGCAGCGGGTCCGCCCCCTCTTCCAGCAACAGCTTGACCACGGCCGCGCTGCCGTAGTGGGCCGCCATCATGAGCGGGGTGGTCTTGTTGGGCGACTCGGCGTCGATGTAGGCGTGGTGCTCGAGCAGCAGGCGCACCATGGCGGTGCTGTCATCACCCGCATGGCTGGCGGCATAGTGCAGGGGTGTCCAGCCCGTCTTGTTGACCTCGGCTTTTCGCTCAATCAGGCGCCTGGCCAGGTCCAGCTTGCCTTTGATCGCCGCGATCATCAGAGGGCTCTCGTCCTTGCTGGTGCGGGCTTCCACATCCACCGGCTTCTGGCTGAGCAGAAAGCTGGCCACCTGCGGCGCGTCGTCGCGAATCGCCAGGTACAGCGCATGCTCGCCTTCGGGATTGCGGGTGTTCAGGTCGAAACCCCGCTGCGCCAGTTGCCTCACGGCGGCAGCATCGTCCTTCTTGATGGCGATGAAAAAGTCGTCGAACGAGCTTGCCCAGACCGCTCCCATCCCAAGAGCAGCAAAGGAAATAATCCATTTAAAAACAATGGACTTTTTTATATATTTCATGTTTCGGATGAAGTTTTTCAAGTGGTGACCACCTGATCGAACAGCTGCTCGAAATTGCGGCTGGTCGCCTCTGCCACCGCCTCCACACTGAGCCCCTTGAGTTCGGCGACCTGCCGGGCCACGAAGGGCACATACGCCGGCGTGTTCGTCTTGCCGCGGTATGGCACGGGCGCCAGGTACGGGCTGTCGGTCTCGATGAGGGTGCGGTCCAGCGGCACATACGCCGCCACTTCGCGCAGATCGGCCGCGTTGCGAAACGTCAGGATGCCGGAAAACGAGATGAAGAAACCGAGGTCCAGCGCGGCACGGGCCACGGCCATGCTTTCGGTGAAGCAGTGGAAGACGCCCTTGGCGGGCCCCTGCCCCGCACGGCTGTCGGACGCGAAGCCGCCCTCCTCGCGCAGGATGGCCACGGTGTCGTCGGACGAGCTGCGCGTGTGGATCACCAGGGGCAATGAGGTTTGTCGAGCGGCGCGGATGTGGACGCGGAAGCGCTCGCGCTGCCACTCCATGTCGGCCACCGTGCGCTCGCCCAGGCGGTAGTAATCGAGTCCGGTCTCGCCGATGCCCACCACGCGCGGCCGCGCCGCGCGCTCGAGAAGGTCTTCCAGCGTGGGTTCCTGCACCTCGTCGCTGTCGGGATGCACGCCCACGGTGGACCAGAGGTGGTCGTGATCGCGGGCCAAGCTGTAGACGTCTTCAAATTCTTCCAGCGTGGTGCAGATGCACAGGGCGCGGTCGACCTGGGCTTGAGACATGGCCTCAAGGATGTCGGGCAACTGGGCCCGCAGCTCGGGGAAGCTGAGATGGCAGTGGGAGTCGGTGAACATGGGAAAAGAAGGCCGGCGTGAAAAAGCCGATGGGCACACCGCATTGTGCGCCGCATCGGCCGACGGGGAATCGGGACCTCAGAGTGTCTGGGTGGCCCGGTCGGAACCGAGGCTGGAACCCAGGATCTCCTCGATCTTGAGCTTGAGCTGGCGCGACTTCTCGTCCGCCGGAAACCGGATGCCCACGCCCTGCGTGCGCGCGCCCTGGGCCTTGGCCGGCGTGACCCAGGCCACCTTGCCCGCGACCGGGTAGCGCTGCGGATCGTCGGGCAGGCTGAGCAGCACGTACACGTCGTCACCCAGCCGGTATTCGCGCGACGACGGAATGAATATGCCGCCGTCCGCGAACAAGGGGATGTAGGCGGCATACAGGGCCGCCTTTTCCTTGATCGAGAGCTGGATCACGCTCGGCCGCGCCACTGCGGCCGATGGAGGGGGAGTGGTGCTCATGGTTGGCGAGTTTAGCGGCAATGCCCTATCGCGCGGGTGGTTTTGAAGCCGCCGCGCTCGCCAGCACCTGCCGGGTGCGAGCCGCCCAGGCTTCCTGCATCAGGCCGGCGTTGTAAGGATGCTCCACCGAGCGCGCGGCGGTCATGAGTTCGCGCGACCACTGCGCCAGCGCGCCCCAGCGCGGTGTCGGGGGCAACTGGTCGGTCTGAAAGAAGCGCGCGGGCGCACCGGCGGCCCGCGCCATCAGGTCGTGACACAGCTTTTGCAGCACGGCCAGTTGCTGGGCCGGTGGCCAGCCGTTCAGGGTGCCCCAGTCGCCCCGGGCCAGGGCCTGGGGCAGCTGCGCCCAGGTCGTGCCCTGCAGACCGGTGGCGGCCCAGGCCAGGGCGTCTTCGGGTCGTCCCCCTGCCGCCTGGAGCCACACGGCCGCCTGCGCGCGGTCGGCCGCCTTGTTGTCGTCCTGTGCCCGTTGCACCAGCCAGTCCAGCGCCTGCGCCTCCTCGGGCCAGACCATGTTATGCGTCTGGCAACGGCTGCGGATGGTGGGCAGCAACTGGTGCGCGGCCTCGGTGGACAGCACGAAACGCACCTCGCCCACCGGCTCTTCGAGCGTCTTGAGCAGCGTGTTGGCCGACTCCATGTTCATGCGCTCGGCCGGGTGCACCAGGATGACCTTGGTGCGGCCGCGCGAGCGCGTGGACTGCGTGAAGCCAACCGCGTCCCGCGCGCCCTCCACCCGGATGAGCTTGCTCGGCTTGCGCTTCTTGTCGTCGATCTCTTTCTGGGCGCCCTCGTCCAGCGGCCAGCCGAGCTCCAGGCTCAGCGTCTCCGGCATGAGCACGCACAGATCGGCATGGGTGCGCACGTCGATCGCGTGGCAACTGCCGCACACGCCGCAAGCGCCGTCCGCGGTGGGTTGCTCGCAAAGCCACGCGCGGGCGAGGGACAGCGCCAGGTCGTACTGGCCCAGGCCCGACGGCCCGGACAACAGCAAGGCATGGCCGCGCTGGGCCAGCAGGCTGTGCAGTTGGGTCTGCAGCCAGGGTGCCAGCTGGCTCATGCGCGCGCCTCGGTCGCCTGCAGCCAGCCCCGTTGCTCGAAAGCCTGCCGCACCTGCTGCCAGACCGCCGCCTTGGGCTGGTCGGAAGCGATGCGGGCAAAACGCCCGGGCGCGCCTTCCATGCGCTGCGCGTAGCCCGCCGCGACCCGCTCGAAGAAGGCCTGCGGCTGCGATTCAAAACGGTCCGGCACCCGGGCGGAAGCCAGGCGCTGCGCCGCCACCGCCGGCGGCAGATCGAACCACACGGTCAGGTCGGGCTGGCGAAGTTCAGGGGTGCCCGGCTGCCCTTGCACCCAGCGTTCCAGCTGCCGCAGGACGTCCAGGTCAAACCCCCGCCCGCTGCCCTGGTAGGCAAAGGTGGCGTCGGTGAAGCGGTCGCATAGCACCACCTCGCCGCGCGCCAGGGCCGGCTCGATGACCTGCTGCAGGTGATCGCGGCGGGCCGCGAACATCAGCAAGGCCTCGCTGAGCGGGTCCATGGCGTCGTTCAGCACCAGTTCCCGGAGCTTTTCTGCCAGTGGCGTGCCACCGGGTTCACGGGTCAGCACGACATGGCGCCCGGCGGCCCGGAAGGCGTCGGCCAACGCGGCGATGTGGGTGGATTTGCCCGCGCCGTCGATGCCCTCGAAGGTGATGAAGAGTCCGGTCGGGTCCATGGGCGGCTCAGCGGCGCAGGATGTAGCGTTGCACCGCTGCATTGTGCTCTTCCAGCGTGGCGCTGAACTGGCTGGAGCCGTCGCCGCGCGAGACGAAATAGATGGCGTTGGTCTGCTGCGGACGCACGGCCGCCAGCAGCGAGGCCATGCCGGGAATGGCAATGGGCGTGGGCGGCAGGCCGGCCCGGGTGTAGGTGTTGTAGGCGGTGTCGGTCTGCAGGTCCACGCGGCGCAGGTTGCCGTCAAAACGTTCGCCCAGGCCGTAGATCACCGCCGGGTCGGTCTGCAGCCGCATGCCGATGCGCAGGCGGTTGGAGAACACGCCCGCGACGCGCCGGCGATCGCTCTCCAGGCCGGTCTCCTTCTCGATGATGCTGGCCAGGATGAGCGCCTCCTCGGGCGTGCGCAGCGGCGACGCGGCGTCTCGCTGTTCCCAGGCCTGGGTCAGGCGCTGCTCCATGGCCTGCGCGGCCTGGCGCAATACGCTGGAGGCCGGGGCGCGCGTGACCACGCGGTAGGTGTCGGGGAAGAAGCGCCCCTCGGGGTGCCGGCCCGCATAGCCGATGAACGCCATGATGTCGTTCTGGCTCATGCCCTCAAGGTCCTGCGTGAGATCGGGCGAGGTGCGCACGGCCTGCAGCACCTGGCGGATGTTCCAGCCCTCCAGCAGGGTGATGCTGCGCAAGGCCTGTTCGCCCCGCACCAGCTTGGACAGCAGCGTGCGAGGGGTGGTGCCGGGCGGGATTTCGTAGGTGCCGGCCTTGATGTCGCGGGCCTGGCCGGACAAGCGGAACCACGCGTACAGCAGTTCCGAGGGCGTGTTCACACCAGCGGTCTCCAGGACGTCGGCCACCGACTGGGCCGAGGCCCCCGGTTCGATGGTGACCAGCAGCGGGTTCTGCGCTGTCGCGCTTGCCGCCAGCGGCAGCGGCTGCTGAAGCCACCACAGGCCGCCCGCAGCCAGCAACATGCCCAGCAACAGGGGCACGACCAGCAGCAGTTTCAGGAGACGGATCACAGACGTGGGCTCAGCAGGGACAAGGCGTGGAGAACCGGCGAGGAACCGGGCCGGCCATGATAATCGACGCCATGAGCACCTCGACGATTCCCACCCACCTCCCCGACGGCCTCGCCACCAGCGGCGTTGCCCCGCTGCCGCATTTGGGCGTGATCCGTGTGGAGGGCGAGGACGCCACCAAATTCCTGCAGGGGCAGCTCACGCAGGACTTCGTCCTGCTCGACCCGTCCGAGGCCCGCCTGGCCGCGTTCTGTTCGGCCAAAGGCCGCATGCAGGCCAGCTTCGTGGGACTCAAGCGAAGCCCCGACGAGATCCTGCTGGTCTGCAGCCGCGACCTGCTGACCACCACGCTCAAGCGCCTGTCCATGTTCGTGCTGCGCGCCAAGGCCAGGCTCAGCGACGCGAGCGAGGCCTATGCCTTGTTCGGTCTCGTGGGCAGCTCCGTGCCGCCGGCCCTGCCGCCCGCCTTGTGGAGCCAGTCGCGCGACGGTGAGGCCAGGGTGGTGCGCCTGTACCCGGCCGAAGGCCTGGCGCGCGCCTTGTGGGTGGCGCCCTCGCAGGCCGAAGCGCCGAAGGGCAAGCCCCTGGCCGACTCGCTGTGGCAGTGGCTCGACGTGCGCAGCGGCGTCGCCACGCTGAGCCAGCCGGTGTTCGAGGCCTTCGTGCCCCAGATGCTGAACTACGAATCGGTCGGCGGCGTGAACTTCAAAAAGGGCTGCTACCCCGGCCAGGAGGTGGTGGCCCGCAGCCAGTTCCGGGGCACGCTCAAGCGCCGCGCTTATGTCGTGCATGGGCAGACGCCGATGGCCGCCGGCCAGGAGGTCTTCCACGACGGCGATGCCGAGCAACCCTGCGGCACCGTGGTGCAGGCCGCGGCCCACCCCGTGGCCGGTTTTGACGCCATCGTCTCGCTGCAGACCAGCGCCGCCGCGCAAGGCAGCCTGCACGCCGGCAGCGCGGCCGGCCCCGCGCTGCAACTGCTGCCCCTGCCCTACCCCCTGCTGGACGACATCTGACGACCAAGGCCGGTGCGCCATGTGCCTCATCGCCTTCGCCCTTCACGCCGACCCGGGCTGCCCCTTGCTCATCGCGGCCAACCGCGATGAATTTCTGGACCGCCCGACCGAGGCCCTGCACCGCTGGACCCTGGCCGACGGCACCGACATCGTGGCCGGGCGCGACCTGCGCGACGGCGGCACCTGGCTCGGCCTGAGCCCTCGCGGGCGGGTGGCCATGCTCACCAATGTGCGGCAGACGCACGCCGGCCCGGGGCCCCGCAGCCGGGGCGAACTGGTCACGCGCTGGCTCCAGGGCCACGGCGATGAAATCGATGAAGACCGGCTCGCCGCCACGATCGACCCCGGCGCCTACGGCGGCTTCAACCTCGTGGTCGGTGACTTCCACCGCCAGCGCTGGACCTGGCTGAGCAACCGCCATCCCGACGCGCCGCACGAAGCAGCGGGCGCCGGCCAGCTGTACCGCAAGGCGCTTCAGGCCGGGGTCTACGGCCTGTCCAACGCGAGCCTGGACACGCCCTGGCCCAAGACGCAACGCCTCAAGCAAGCCGTGGCCGATGCCCTGGTGGGCCTGCACGAACGCACCGCCTCCGACGACTGGATGCAGCCCCTGGCGCGCACGCTCACCGACCGCACGCAGGCGAACGCGCCCGAGCTGCCGCACACCGGCGTGCCGGATGACATGGAGCGAGCACTGTCCAGCCCGTTCGTGCACATGCCCGGCCGCGCCTACGGCACCCGCAGCAGCCTCGTCGTGAGCGCACGGCCTGGTGCCGGCGAAGGGTGGGAGGTGCGCATGGACGAGTGGACCCACAACCACGCGGCGCTGGATGCCCCGTTCGAGGCGGTGCCGCACCGGCGCGAAACGCTGGTGTGGTGAATCAGAGCTTCGCGATCATTTCCTGGTGCGGGATGCCCGCCTCCTCGAAGGCCTCGCCCCGGCGCTCGAAACCCAGGCGGGTGTAAAAGCCTTCGGCGCTGCGCTGGGCATGCAGCATCACCTCGGCATCGCCGCGCTCGCGGGCCGCGCCCATCAGCGCATGCAGCACATCGCGACCCAGCCGCCCGCCACGCAGCGAGCGCTCCACCGCCATGCGGCCGATGCGCGCCACGCCCGGCTCGTGCGGCAGCATGCGGCCCGTGGCCACCGCGCGGCCCAGCCGGTTGTAGGCCACGGCATGCAACGCCACCGCATCGGCTTCGTCCCATTCGAGTTCCTTGGGGATGCGCTGCTCTTCCACGAACACCGCCGTGCGCAGGCGCTGCGCATCGGGGCCGAGCTCGCTCCAGAGGCCCACGCGCACCGAGCTCATGGGCTCGCCGGCCTCGTAGCCGTTGAGGGCCTCGCGCAGTGCGGGCGGCACCGGGCGGGACTTCTGCGTGGCGGGGTCGGCGAACACGTAGATCAGCTCGCCGCTGATCAGATGCTCGTCGCCGCGAAAGATCGCCCCCGTGAAGCTGAGCGACGAGGTGCCGATGCGGCTGCACTTCATGGCCACGTCGATCTGGTCGTCCACCCGCGCCGAGGCGTGGAACTCCACTGTGGCCTTCACCACATACAGATCGCCTTCGAGCTGCTCCATGGTCTCGTGGTACGGCAGCGCCAGGGCGCGCCAGTAGTCGGTCATGGCCGTGTCGAAGTACATCAGGTAATGCGCGTTGAACACGATTTTCTGCATGTCCACCTCGGCCCAGCGCACGCGCAGGCGGTGGAAGAAGCGGAAGTCGGACCGGGTCAGGCTCATCTCAGGCGGCTCCAAAGGCGTTGCGCAGCGCCAGGGCCGCGTGTTGGTGGGCGGTGCGCGCCTGGGGAATGGCGCGACCGAAGTTGATGAAGCCGTGGACCACGCCGGCATAGATCTCCAGGTCCACCGCCACGCCGGCGTGGCGCAGGCGGTCGGCGTACATCACGCCCTCGTCGGTCAGGGCGTCGCATTCGGCCAGCCCGATCCAGGCCGGCGCCACGTCGTCGAGGTCGCGCGCGTGGCCGCTTTCGTCGACGCCGTCCAGCGGCGCGAAGCGCCAGTCGTCGCGGTCGGCGGCGCTGCGCAGGTAGTGGCCGAAGAAGTAGCTGATGTCCGCCTCTTCGAGCAGGAAACCCTTGGCGAAGGTCTGGTGGCTCACGGTGTCCTGGTGGCCCGCGCAGCCGGGGTAGAACAGGCATTGCAAGGCCAGCGGCCAGCCGGCGTCGCGCGCGGCGATCGCCGTCACCGCCGCCAGCGTGCCGCCGGCGCTGTCACCACCCACTGCGATGCGCGTGCCGTCCAGCCCGAGCGCACCGGCCTGCCCGCGCAGCCACACCAGGCTGTCCCAGGCGTCGTGCACCGCCGTCGGAAATTTCGCCTCGGGGGCGAGGCGGTAGTCCAGCGACAACACGGCGCAGCCGGCGAGGTGGGCCAGTTCGCGGCACAAGGGGCCGTGGGTGGCCACGCTGCCCACCGTGAAGCCGCCGCCATGAAAGTACAGCAGCACCGGCAGCGGGTGGTTCGCCTCGGGCACGAAGAGGCGCGCCGGCAGCTCGGCGCCGTCGCGCGCGGGGATGCGCAGGTCCTCCACCCGGGCCATCGGCTGCGAAGGAATCTCCAGCACACCCGCCCCGGCCTCGTAGGCGGCTTTGGCCTTGTCGGGGGGAAGCGCATGCAACGGCGGGTGCCCGGCGCGGGCGATGCGGTCGAGCACGCCGCGCATCATGGGCGTGAGCAGGTCGCGGGGATCGGGTGAGGTCGGCATGGGATGCGATTGTGGCTGTCTTTTGCGCGACCCGTGCAGGCCCTGCACCATAGGCAAGACCCGGGGTCAACCGTATAGTTTTCGCTCCACGGAGACAGAACCACATGGCCCAGATTCTTTACGTCACCAACATCCTGATCGATTTCGGCGCGCTGGCGCAGTTGAAGGCGGAATGCGAGCGCGTCGGCATCACCCGCCCGCTCGTCGTCACCGATGCGGGCGTGAAGGCCGTGGGCCTGCTCGACAGAACCCTGGCCGCCCTGCCCGGCCTGCAGCCCGCCGTGTTCGACCAGACGCCCTCCAACCCGACCGAAGCGGCCGTGCGCGCCGCCGTCGAGGTCTACCGGCAGGCCGGCTGCGACGGCCTGATCGCGCTCGGCGGCGGCAGCGCCATCGACTGCGCCAAGGGCGTGGCCATCGCCTCCACGCACGAAGGCCCGCTCAAGACCTACGCCACCATCGAAGGCGGCTCACCGAAGATCACCGACCGGGTGCCGCCATTGATCGCCGTGCCAACCACCGCCGGCACCGGCAGCGAAGTGGCGCGCGGCGCCATCGTGATCGTGGACGACGGCCGCAAGCTGGGCTTCCACAGCTGGCACCTGGTGCCGAAGACAGCGTTGCTCGACCCCGAACTCACGCTGGGCCTGCCGCCTCTGCTCACCGCCGCCACCGGCATGGACGCCATCGCCCACTGCATGGAAACCTTCATGGCGCCGCCCTTCAACCCGCCGGCCGACGGCATCGGCCTGGACGGCCTGCAACGCGGCTGGGCGCACATCGAGCGCGCGACCCGGGACGGCCAGGACCGCGAGGCCCGCCTGAACATGATGAGCGCGTCCATGCAGGGCGCGATGGCCTTCCAGAAGGGCCTGGGCTGCGTGCACTCGCTCAGCCACAGCCTGGGTGGCGTGAACCCGCGCCTGCACCACGGCACCCTCAACGCGGTGTTCCTGCCCGCCGTGATCCGCTTCAACGCCGAAGCCGAGTCGATGAAGAAGGACCACCGCCTGCAGCGCATGGCCCACGCCATGGGCCTGGCCAGCGGCAGCGACGTGCCCGACGCCGTCAAGGACATGAGCCGGCGCCTGGGCCTGCCCGACGGCCTGGCCGCCATGGGCGTCACACCCGAGCTGTTCGACCGCGTGATCGAAGGCGCGCTGACCGACCACTGCCACAAGACCAACCCGCGCCTGGCCAGCGCGGACGACTACCGCGCCATGCTGCAAGCATCGATGTGATCAGCCCTCGGACATGCGCGCGCCCACGTGCACCTCGCCGCGCGCTTCGGCCAGCTCCACCTGGCGCTGGCGCTCGGCCAGGCGGGCCTTTTCCTCCGGGCTGCGCTGGTCGTGGCAATGGGCGCAGCTCACACCCTTGACGTAATGGGCTGAGGCCTTGTCCTCGGCGCTCAGCGGCCAGCGGCACGAGCGGCAGAGCTCGTGCGGGCCGGGCACCAGGCCGTGGCCCACGCTCACGCGCTCGTCGAACACGAAACAGTCGCCCTGCCAGGTGCTCTGCTCGGGCGGCACCTCTTCCAGGTACTTGAGGATGCCGCCTTCGAGGTGGTAGACCTCGTCGAAGCCGCGCATCTTCATCAGCGCGGTCGACTTCTCGCAGCGGATGCCGCCGGTGCAGAACATGGCCACCTTGGGCTTGCGGCCTGCGGCCTGCAAGGCCGGTTGCGCGTCCAGCCAGGCCGGCAGTTCGGTGAAGGTCTTGATGTTCGGGTTGATCGCGCCCTGGAAGGTGCCGATCGCCACCTCGTAGTCGTTGCGCGTGTCGATCAGCAGCACGTCCGGGTCGGCCAGCAAGGTATTCCAGTCCTGCGGCTTCACGTACTGGCCCACGGTCTGGTTCGGGTCCAGGCCGGGCACGCGCAGCGTGACGATCTCCTTCTTCAGCCGCACCTTCATGCGGTGGAACGGCGGGTGGTCGCTCCAGGAGGTCTTGTGCGGCAATTGCGCCAGGCGCGGGTCGGCGCGCAGGTGGGCGAGCACCGCGAGCACGCCGGCTTCCGGCCCGGCGATGGTGCCGTTGATGCCCTCGCGCGCCAGCAGCAGCGTGCCCTTGACGCCATGGGCCTCGCAGCACGCCAGCAGCGGCTCGCGCAGGTCGGCGTGGTCCGGCAGATCGACAAACTGGTACAGGGCGGCGGTGAGATAGGCAGGCATGGGGGGATTATCCCGCGCTCCCTAGAGCGGGTCGATGCGCGACAGGTCGGGCTTCTCCAGCCACTCGGCGAACTCGTCGGCCAGCTGGCGGGCCGCGCCAGTGGCGCCGTTCCAGGCCTTCATGCGCGCCGGCAGGTCCTGCCCGTAGCGGCTGAAGTCGTCCCGGTCGGGCAGCTTGCCGTTGGGCAGTTGCTTCACCCAGTCGGGGTCGGGGGCGATCACCAGCATGGCGTCCAGCGCCGGGCTGCTGCGATGCCGGCCTTTCCAGGCCTTGTCGAGCCAGCCCGGCACCACGGCCTTCTGGAAGTGGGGGTACAGCACGATGGGCGACGCCGCCGGCGGCTGGTACTGCAAATGCAGGTGGTAGTCGGTGAGACCGCCGTCCCAGTAGGTACCGGGCGGCGCGCCCGCGATGTTGCGCACCGGGCGCAGCATGAACGGGATCGAGCAGCTCGCCTGCAGCGCGTCCATGAAGTTGTCGGCGAACATCGGCACCTGCCGCGTGCGGTAGTCGAGCGTGCCGAACGGCAGCGGACTGACCCCGCCCGACCCCTCGGGCACGGACGAGAACACCACCCGCTCCAGCCACGCGCCCAGGGCCTTGCGGTGCAAGGCGTTGGCGGTGAAAGCGCCCAGGTAGCCCAGCGGCGTGCGCAGGTGGCCTTCGTGCCGCAGCAGCAGGCGCCCGCGCGAGGTGACGATGTGCAGGCGGTAGCGGGGGTGGTGCAGCGCCTCTTCCACCCGGCCACCGTAGAACAGCTCCAGGTTCTCGCCGAAGCGCTGGCTGATCTGGCTGGCCGTCAGGCGTTTCTGGCCGGCCGGCAGCTCGTAGTGCTGGGCGATGTAGTCGCGCTCGAGCCGCTCGAAGGCGTCCACGGGGTTGCCCAGGCAGGCCGTGGCCATGCGCCAGGCGCCGATGGACGCACCGACCAGGTGCACGGCCTGTTCGCTGCGTGGCAGCCACTCCCCGAACAGGAAGCGGTCGATGGGGCCGAGGATCAGGCCCTTGGGGCCGCCCGCTGCCGCGGGGATGATGCCGACGTCGCGGGGGCGCAGGCCATGTTGTTCGATGTGCCGCCGGGCTGTGGGGCCGGCGTAGAGACGGAGCGCGGACATAGGGCTGCGATTGTCGCGCAGCCCCCGAGGTTCAAAAAGATCAGTTCGGCTCGGACGCTTCCGTGACTTCCGAGTGGCGCGAAATCGACGGGATCTCTTCGGCCACCACCGTGTCGGGGTCGATGCCGAGCACCAGGCCCACCGGGTCCGGGTAGGTGTTGATCAGCAGCTCCGAGCGCATCTGCTGCTCTTCGGCGCGGGCGCGCCAGGAGCCGATGTGGATCACGCCGGCGATGGGCTCGTACACGTCGTTGTCGAACGGCGCGGTCTGGTGCAGGATCGCGTTGATCATGCGCTTGGGAAAGTGCCATTCGCGGGCCAGCGCGGCCCCCACCTCGGCGTAGCTGTAGCCGAACAGGCCGCGTTCGGCCTTGGCGCGCTTGAGGTCCAGCATGGGCACGCTGCGGTCGAGATCGATCATGGCCTCGGGCATGCCCACGTGCATCACAAGCTCGCCGATGCCGTGGATCAGGCCGGCCGTGAACGCGGTGTTCTCGTCCATCTTGATCGGCAGGGCGATGTAGCGCGAAAGGTTGGCGGTGTTGAGGCTGTAGCGCCAGAACTGGTTGAGGTTGACGCCGCCCACGGTGTGAAAGCCCTCGCCGAGCGAGGCGGCGATCACCAGCGCGCGCACCTTGATGAGGCCCAGCACGTTGATCGCATCGCGCGCATTGCTCACCGAGCGGTGCAGGCCGAAAAAGGCGGAGTTGGCGGTTTTCAGCAGCTTGGCCGTGAGCACTGGATCGTCTTCGATCAGAGAGGCCGCCAGCATGGCATCCACGTCTTCCTTGTCGAAGGTCTCGATCAGCTTGCGCACCACCTTGGGCGCAGACGGGAGTGCATTCGGTTGCTTGAGGAGCTTTTCGAGTTGCATGTTGACCTGCCTTTGGTGGTACGTGAATGACAGAAAGTTGGTCTCTCTGTCATCGTCGCGAATGCGACGCACTTTAGAACTTTTCTTTCAGTCGATGAAGGCGCCAAGGGCCTGGCTGAACGACCACTCCGTGGGGTCCTTGCCCAGCACGCTGTCCAGGTCCAGGCCCAGCGAGAGGCCAACCATGTCGGGGAAGGTCGCCACCAGGCCGCTTTCGTCGAGCTTGATTTCCTCGGCGCGGGCGCGCCAGGACGCCAGGTGCAGCACGCCGCCGAGGGCGTCATAGACATCGCCGTCGAACGGCGCGGTCTGGTGCTTGAGCGCGGAGACGATGGTGGTGGGGAACTGCCACTTCTCGGCCATGCCGGCACCGACCTCGGCGTAGGTGTAGCCCAGCACCGAGCGCTCCGCCTCGGCGCGGCGCAGGTCCAGCGGGGGCGTGGCCATGTCGATGGGGCCGATCACATCGGGCATGGCGATGTGCATGATCAGGTCGCCGATGGCGTGCACCAGGCCGGCGGTAAAGGCATTGCCCTCGTTCTGGCGCAACAGGCTGGACAGCGAACGGGAGATGTCCGCCACCCGCAGGCTGTAACGCCAGAACTGGACCATGTCCACCCCCGGCACGTTCTTGAAGCTCGAGCCCAGCGCCGCGGCCATCACCAGCGAGCGCACGTGCGTCATGCCCAGCAGGGCCACCGCCTCCTCCGCGCTGCCGATCTGGCGGCTGACGCGGAAAAAGGCCGAATTCGACAGCCGCAACACACGGGTGGTGAGGGCCGGGTCATGGGACACCAGGCCGGCCACGCGCTTGGGGCTCGGGTCTTCCTTGTTCATCTCGGTCAGCAGGTCCGAGACGGTGCGCGACATCGCGGGCAGGGCGCGCGGGTAATTGAGTAGGGCTTCGAGTTCCATGGGTCGGTGACGTCCGTGACGGAGGTTTTCCGGTTTCCCTCCTTATCGGCGAGTGGGCCGGCGACTTGAGCCCCATGGCCCTGCTTTTGCGCTCAGCCCGGCGGATTGCGCCTGCGTGGCGTCACGGGCTGGCTGCTGTAGCCGTTCAATGGAGCCAACTCAATGTCCGAAGGCTTCTCATCCCGATGCAAGGCACGCGGCTCGTCCTGCCGGGCCGATACCTGAGGCGAGATCCGCTCGAAGTGATTTCCGGCATCGCCCGAACCCGACACGCTGAAGCGGATCCGCACAGCTCCCGCCACCGCCACCTGCACCCGCCTTCCCACCGCGTCGTGGTGGGTCAGGACACCGCCACAGTCCAGGGACAGCGGGCGCTCCAACAGCTCAGCCAGAAAAGGCACCATGGCCGTCGGGAGATAGCGTCGCGGCACCCGGTAAAAGTCCGCAATGCTCCGGAGAAGTCCCCGCCGGAGGTCGGTGTTGTTCAGCAGCCAGCGCGCCGCATCGATCCGCTCTTCGTGCGTCTGGCAGACGCCGAAAGCGAGGCGCGCGTCATCGGACAGGCCAGACACCAGGGCCGGGCCGTCCAGCACGGAGGGAATCCCTGGCTCCTGTGCTTCGTGGCTCAGTTGGGCCACGGCCTGCTGCAGGTGCTGCTCCACCAGGTCTTGCGTGCGCGGGTCGTCGGCGGCGGCCTCCTGCACCAGGTGCTCGCACAGCCGTTGCCGGACGGCATCCGCCTCGGTGCAGACCCATTCTTCGCCTTGCACCACCCCGGCCACCGCGTGCAGCAGGCAGTCGCCATCGGCCCGGGTGCTCACCGGCGGCTTCAGGCCGGTCAGCGCGCCACGGATCACCGTGACCGCCGTCAAGGTCGCGCCCAACCAGGGATGGGCTCCCCGGGGCATCAGCCAGCCGACGGCCGCCAGGCTTCCGTTCATGAAGATCCGTGCGGAAGCCTCCCGCCACCAGGCTGGCAGGTCATGCCCTTTTCCGCCGCACCAGCGCGGCTGAATGTCGATGCTGCGGTCGAACACGCCGGCCAGCAACAGGCTGCCGGCAAAGGCGTCCATGGCTTCGTTCAAGCTGCGAAAGCCGTAGGACATCACCGTGTCGAGCGAAAACGCCTCCAGCGGCTGATCATGAGAACCGAACTGCGGGCTCACCACGTTGCGGGCCGCCAGCCCGTTCAGGGCGGCGCAGCTCAGCCAGTAGGTGACCAGATTCGCCAGCAAACGGTAGCCGTGCCTGGCGGCGTTGTTGCTCGTCTCCCACCGCAGCGCTCTTTCCGCATTCAAGGTCGAGCCGGGAAAGAGCCGCCGGCCGACGACGCCTTGCAGCAGGTCCCGCATGCCCGAATAGACCATGGTCGCGAACAGGCCGGCCACCGCCAGTTCCTCGCCCTCTTCGCCTTGCTGATAGATCGCCACCACGGTCAGTGCGAGGGCGCCAGCGCCGAGTGCGCCGCCGGCCCAGCGGCCGGGAGCCACCCCGGCCAGCGAACCGATGCGCACACCAAAACTGGTTGCCGCGAGCGCGTTGCCGCCGGCGGTGAGCACCATGACGGCGTGCCGCGCGCCGGGCACGTGCGACAGCAGGGCGCGCACACCGATGGCCCCGCCCAGCGTGACCAGGCAGGCCAGCATGGTGGCCGAACCATCCCGCGCCGCATTCCACAGAGCCGCGCAGCACACCGCGCCATAGGTAGGCCGAGGCGGATGGAACCGCTCCTCCGGCACGACGTTAAAGCGCGTGACCGTGTCGATCGACAAGGGGGGGTTATTCATGGCCCAACCACGCCTCTCTCCAGCCGAGGGCCTGAACGGCCAGATTCTCCAGCGTCTGCACGAGCGCGCCGGCATCGGTCTGCGGCAGGTGCAGCTCCATGCAGAGCAGCACGTTGCGCTCGGGGTCCATGGCAAAGGCCGGTGAATGGCCCGTGTACATTACCAGATTCAACTGCAGCAGGGCCACGAGCGCATCGGCCGTGCGCGCCACCGGCAGAGGGCCGAAGCCGCAGTGGATGAACAGGCTGTCGGCCATGATCGGGCGGTGGCTCAGCACGCACTCGGTGTCCATCACACGGAACGTGGCGACCCGGCAACCGCCGGGCACGGAATGGGCCCACACGGCGGCAGGCGCCACGCCCACCCGGTCACAGGTGGTGTCGATGAGATGGCCGAAGGCGTCGTCGCGTCCGGCTGTCGCGTTCAGGTTCAAGGATGTCCTCCATCGTTAGGGCTGCAGCTTCAGTGAGCCCGGCCCGATGGAGGTTCACCCCGGATACCGAATCAAGGGTTTCTCTTCAGCTTGGCGAACGCCGAGGCCATGGCCGATGGCGCCGGCGGCGACGCCGGGCCACTGGCGCGGCCCTGGCCGCGCGAGGGTTCGTAGCGGTTGTCGCGCGGGCCATCGCGCCGGGCCGGCGCCGCATCGAGCTTCATCGAAAGGCCGATGCGCTTGCGCGCCACGTCCACTTCCATCACCTTGACCTTGACGATGTCACCGGTCTTGACGATCTCGCGCGCGTCGTTCACGAACTTGTGCGAGAGCTGGCTTACGTGCACCAGGCCGTCCTGGTGCACGCCCAGGTCCACGAAGGCGCCGAACTGGGCCACGTTGCTCACCGTGCCTTCGAGGACCATGCCCTCGCGCAGGTCGCTGATGTCGTCCACGCCTTCGTTGAAGCGCGCCACCTGGAAGTCCGGGCGCGGGTCGCGGCCGGGTTTTTCCAGTTCGCCCAGGATGTCCTTGACCGTGATGACGCCGAAGCGCTCGTTGGCGAACAGCTCGGGCCGCAGGGTCTTGAGCATGTCGGCCCGGCCCATCAGTTCGGCCACCGGCTTGCCGGTCTTCTCCATGATCTGCTCGACCACGGCATAGGTCTCCGGGTGCACGCCGGTCATGTCCAGCGGGTTGTCGCCGCCGCGGATGCGCAGGAAGCCCGCGCTCTGCTCGAAGGTCTTGGCGCCCAGGCCGGCCACGTCCATCAGCTGCTGGCGGCTCTTGAACGCACCGTTCGTCTCGCGCCAGCGCACCACGGCCTTGGCCACGCTGCCGGAGAGCCCGGACACGCGCGAGAGCAGCGGCACGCTGGCGGTGTTCAGGTCCACCCCCACGCCGTTCACGCAGTCTTCCACCACCGCTTCCAGGGTGCGCGCGAGCTCGCTCTGGTTCACGTCGTGCTGGTACTGGCCCACGCCGATGCTCTTGGGGTCGATCTTCACCAGCTCGGCCAGTGGGTCCTGCAGGCGGCGCGCGATGCTGGCCGCGCCACGCAGGCTCACGTCCACGTCCGGCATTTCCTGCGAGGCGAATTCGCTGGCGGAATAGACCGAGGCGCCAGCCTCGCTGACCACCACCTTCTGCACGCCGGTGAGGTTGGCTTTCTCCAGCAGCTTGATGAGGTCGGCGGCGAGCTTGTCGGTCTCGCGGCTGGCGGTGCCGTTGCCGATGGCGATCAGGTTCACACCGTGCTTGCGGCCCAGCAGCGCCAGGGTGTGCAGCGCACCGTCCCAGTCGCGCCGGGGTTCGTGCGGGTACACCGTGGCGGTGTCGACCAGCTTGCCGGTGGCATCCACCACCGCCACCTTCACGCCGGTGCGGATGCCCGGGTCCAGGCCCATCACCACCTTGGGGCCGGCCGGGGCGGCCAGCAGCAGGTCGCGCAGGTTGTCGGCGAAGACCTTGATCGCCACCGCCTCGGCGCTCTCGCGCAGGCGGGCGAACAGGTCGCGCTCGCTGGAGAGCGAAAGCTTGACGCGCCAGGTCCAGGCCATGCACTTGCGCAGCAGGTCGTCGGCAGCGCGGGCCTTGTGGCTCCAGCCCAGGTGCAGGGCGATGCGGCCTTCGGCCAGCGAGGGCGTGGCCCCGGGCTTGCCGGCGGGCACCGCGTCGGGCGGCTCGGGCAACACCAGCTTGGCGTCCAGGATCTCCAGGCCGCGGCCGCGGAACACCGCCAGCGCCCGGTGCGAAGGCACGCGGGCGATCGGCTCGTCGTACTCGAAGTAGTCGCGGAACTTCGCCACCTCGGGCGCGTTCTCATCCTTGCCGTTCACCAGCGTGCTCTTGAGCAGGCCTTCGCTCCAGAGCCACTCGCGCAGGTTCTGCACCAGCGAGGGGTCTTCCGCCCAGCGCTCGCTCAGGATGTCGCGCACGCCGTCGAGCACGGCCGGCACGGTGGAAAAGTCGGCGCCGGGTTTGCCGTCATCGAGCACTTCCGGCGGCCGGGTGAACGCGGCGGCTTCGGTGGACGGGTCCAGCGTGGGGTCGGCGAACAGCTTGTCGGCCAGGGGTTCGATGCCGAATTCGCGCGCGATCTGGCCCTTGGTGCGGCGCTTCTGCTTGAACGGCAGGTAGAGGTCTTCCAGTTCCTGCTTGGTCGGCACGGCGGCGATGGCGGCGCGCAAGGCGTCGGTGAGCTTGCCCTGTTCGTCGATGCTCTTGAGCACCGCGGCCCGGCGGTCTTCCAGCTCGCGCAGGTAGTCCAGGCGGTACGACAGCTCGCGCAGCTGGATGTCGTCCAGGCCGCCCGTGACCTCCTTGCGGTAGCGCGCGATGAAGGGCACCGTGGCCCCTCCATCCAGCAGCTCGACCGCCGCCTGCACCTGTCGTTCTTCAACCCTGATTTCTGTGGCGATCTGCCGGATGATCTGCTGCATGCACCGTCGATGTGAAAACAAGAAGCGCGCGAGTTTGCCACAGCCGTTGGGGCTACCATCGGCACTGTTTGTGGTAGGCGCCTGACCCGTTTCCACCATGCAAGACGACCTCTTCGGCGACCCGCCCCCTCC